>JAVHRF010000001.1:0-6354 GCA_036171515.1 Minisyncoccota bacterium
AGGAGGGCGGATTCTATGAATATTGGCTATTTTAAAACAAATTCCGGATTTATACTGAAAATATGGTTTATTTTGTTTATCTTCTGGAGTGCAAGGACAACAGTATTTATACGGGAATCACGACCGACCCACAAAGAAGGCTGGCGGAGCATAAGAATAAAAAAGGCGGCCACTATACGGAGTCGCGCGGCGCCCGGAAAATTATTTATACCGAAGAATATCCAAACCGTTCGGAGGCCTTAAAGCGGGAAGCCGAAATAAAAAGCTGGCGCAGGGAAAAGAAAATCAATTTGGTTAAGTCGAAGATGGGCCTTAAAATCCGGCCGGGAAAATTAGTTTCGCGATAGACGGCGCCTAAAAATTTTACTATCCTGAATTGAGAACATTAGCAGAGTTTGTCTGTCAGAAACGGAGGAATTATGAATAAAAAAAGAATTTTCATAGCCGTTCCGATATCCGGCCGCCTGCAGGCGGAAATTTTCGAATGGGAGAAGAAATACGAAAAGCTTCCCGTCCGCTGGCTGTCGGGAAAAAATATCCATATCACTCTTGTTCCGCCCTGGTACACGGATGATGTTGGGGCAGTCATCGATAAGCTGAGAAGCGTAAAAGGTGAGCCCTTTGAGATTGAATTCGATAAAGTTTCCTATGGCTCCGACCCAAAACAGCCCCGGCTTATTTGGGCAGGAGGCAAAGCGCCGAAAGAGATTATCCGGCTGAAGGATGAGCTTGAAAAAATATTTCCCGAATATAAGAGCGATTATAAAGACTGGCTTATGCATATAACTATCGCCCGGTTCGACCCGGGAACATTTTCTTCTTTTCCGGTGAAAAGGCTAGACGAAGAAGTCTTATGGCGCGATAGCATTGGCTCTTTTGTGCTCATGGAATCCCATTTATCCCATTCCGGCGCCGATTACGAAATATTGGAGGAATTAAAATTTTGACGCCACCGCGGCAAGCCCCGATTTTGCGGTCGGGGTTTTTGCGCGCCGGCAGGAAATCTAACGCTGAAATTAAAAAACTCAAAAGCCCCTTTGCCGGGCTTTTGAGTTTTAGCGGATAAGGTTAGCTCTCTTTGATTTTCGATTTCATCATTGCTTCCGCGCTGCCTTCGGGCATCGCTTTCATTTTAGCCACGTCTTCCGGGTGGACGACTGCCGCGTGCGCAACCATCTTTTGGACCAATTCGTCGTCGGTTTCTCCGGTGGCAACGAACGGGCAGGTTGCCGCTCCTAGGTCTTTGCAGGATAAAGTTTTCATTTTTTGTTTTTATTATGATTCCACGACCTTTATTCGCCGATCAGCATTTTCCTTACTAATTATATCACTTTCAATAAATAAGAAGTTCAATAAAAACCGGCTGGTCGGCGTTTAATTTTATAGACGTTGCGTCTATAAGCTGTTTTTTCCCTGTTATGTCCGTCATTTTTACTTGACCTGTAATTTCGCTTGGCAACGTCCCAGCCCATAAGGCATAAATAGTTTTATCGCTAACAATAAATTTATATTGGCCGTCGGAAATTTTTTCAACATTATTGAAACCTCCGATTTCAGCGTCAATAGCTTGCAATGTTTTTAGGAACAATCGGCTCTGGCCTTGGTTATTATATATCGCCGAGCCACCGACGTTTGAATTATCCATACCGATAAAATCAATGAAAATTCTTCCGACGTTGTTGGCGAAGGCTATAACCGAATAGCGGAAATGCCATGCCGCCTGAAGCTCTTGGCTTTGCGTCGGATAGGCGGGAGTTTGCCCATTTTGAGCAGAACCGGGTGGCGGTTGCGGCGTTCCCGAGTACGTGCCAAATTCCGTAAGCCAAATCGGTTTTTTAAGGCTTTGCCCCGCTATCAAATTATTATAAAAGTTTAAATCGTCTAGAAAATTCGACGGATCGCTTGCAACCCCGTTTTTTCCGGCATTGTAATGAAGATTAAAGGCGTCAAGATAATTGCCTCCACCAAGCTGGAAAAATGTAGTCCAGAAACTTCTCTCTTCGCTGTTAGTGGAAAACCCCGAAGCGCCGCCGTTTAAAACCTTAGCTTTGGGATAAACTCCTTTAATTATGCCGTAAGAAGTCTGAAGAAGTTTCAGATAACCCTCGGGGTTATTCTGGTAACCACTGCAGCTCGCGTCAGGTTCGTTGGCGATTTCCCAATCCGAAACTACGCCTTGGTATCTTTCGACCGTTACCTCCAGAAAATTCCGGTATTCCGTCCAATCATTCGGCGGACCGGCCTTATAATCAAAATAGGCGGAACCCAACATATTGCATCCGGCAATTACCGATGTATTCGTTTGGTCCCAAGTCGCGTACGGCTGGATAACGGCCGAGAATTTTATTCCCGTCGCCTTGGCATGCTGAGCTGCTAAATCGGTCAATGTCCAATCAAAAATTCCCTTTTCCAGTTCGATGACATTCCAGGTGAAAAAGCCGTCGAGTTCCCTGTCGGAAGAAAAATTGGTTTCTTCGACCAACTTATCCTGATTATTATAATATTGCTGCAAAAAATTCAGGTAGCCCGCCGATTCTTGCGAGTCGTTTTTCAAGACAGACCAACCTTCTTGTAATTCGTTGAGAATTTGCAGTGGCAGCATGTTGCCGCTGGCGTTGTAAGCCACCATCGTTCCGAAGAAATCGGATTTTCCTGCGGATGCGGTTTGTTCATTTGCTGACGTTCCTAGTCCCTTTGTCGAAGAAGGCGAAGTTGAGGCAGTCGACGAACCGACCAACGGCGTAATAGTTGATTGATTATTTGCGGTTTGTGCTCCCGTTGATGAACTAGTTGAAGTCTGAGGATGAACAACCGTAGGAGAAGCCGCCGGCTGCCTCTGTGTTTCGTAGTATAGAACGCCTCCGATGATTAAAATCCCTACTACGACAATCAGGATAATGATCCGCGCGAAACCACTTCGATTCATAATCTGATTATAACAGTTCCCTCAATATCGCGCAGCTAACTATTTTTTAAATCGTGTATAATTAAATTATCAGCGAAGGGCGTAGAGGGGCGAACCTTGCCCGTCGGCAGGGAACCAATTTTATGAGCGAAGCGATTAAAAGACAAAGGTTAATTCATGGGCGAATTTATCAAAAAACATAAATATCTCTGGTCTCAAGAAAAATTCTTGGGAGCGACGGCGGCATCCCTGCTGCTCTTCGCTGTGAGTTTGATTGCGACTTATTATGGAAATTATTACGCTTCGCTTTCGGCCGGCGGTCCGGTGAGCGATATCATTATTGACCATTTGCCGGCTATGAATATGAACTTCGTTTTTACCGACGGCGCGATAATATTCCTACTCACTGTCTTAGCTATCCTTATTTTTTATAAGCCGTCAGGCATTCCTTTCGTTATTAAAACCGCCGCCCTTTTCATAATCGTCAGGGCCGCCTTTATCACCCTTACCCATTTTGGCCCGCCGAACAGTATGTCTTATATCGACCCGGGCAGCCTTCTCTATAAATTCAGTTCCGGCGACGATTTGTTTTTTTCCGGCCACACGGGTCTTCCTTTCCTAATGGCTTTTATTTTTTGGGACAATAAATATTTCAGATATCTTTTTCTGGCGGCGACTGTTATTGCCGGAGCCGGCGTTCTTCTGGGGCACCTCCATTATTCCATAGACGTCTTTTCGGCGCTGTTTATTTCTTACGGAATATTTGTTATAGCCAAGAAGTTATTTGCCAAGGATTACCGGCTAATGAATGGCTAAAATGCGCTGGTCTTTAAATAAATAGCGCCTAAGGCGCGTAAAATAAGCCCCGCCCCTCCATACAGAGGGGCGGGGCGACTTTTGGGATTAATATCTTAGTCTTATTGGCGTTGTTCGGCGCCGGGATTTTCTTTCGGTTTGGCGCCTATCCCGTAAAAATGCTCGTTCATATATTTCGTCATTTCGGGAACATCTATTTTGCCGTTTTTGGTGAACATCGCTTTTATTTCCGGCGGGATTGGCTTAGCTCTTTTTTCTTTAGGTTTTTCCGGCAGGGGAGTAATTTTTCCTTGGAATAATTGTTCCCTAGTCCGGGCTATTCTTTCTTCAACTGACGGCTGGACTATTTGTTCAGGTTTAAGTTCTACTACTTTTTCATGGACCTCTTTTTCTGGCGTTAACTCTATAATCGGTTCCCTTTCTTTTTGTTTTGACTCCGCAATTATGCCGTCTATTTCCTTAATCATTCTTTCTTCTTCCGGCGTAATCTCCATTGGTTTTTTTTGCTCTGGTTTACTTTTTGGCGTTGGCATTGATTCAAAATTCATTCATTTATTATTTTTTTAATTTTGACCTTTTTGTTCTCCTTGCTCGAGTTTTTCCAGGATGGCGTCTATTTCTTTATTGAATTCTTTGTCGCTCATTGTTTCTGCCTTACTTAATCCCGAAATTATCTTTACCTCATTTATTTCGGCTTGGTTTTTAGGCGTCACCCCTTTTTCCATTTCGGCAAGAGTGTCATCTATTTTATTGATAAGTTTTTGCTCTTCTTCTGTAGGAGCATATTTGATTTTGCCCTCAAGTGTGTCTTTCGCGTTTTTTAGGGCTTTCCCATATTTAACCATATCAAATTTTCCTCCGGGTTTTCTAAAATCTTCATTTACCAATTCGTCCAACGTCGGCTTTTCCGGCTGCAATTTCGGGTTTGGAGCGATTTCTTGGGAGGGCGCGCTCTCTATGATTTCCACTAACTGCTCTTCGCTGGGCTTTGTTTTTTTGCCAAACCCTTTTTCTAAGAGCTCAAAATTCCTCTTTCTTATTTTTTCGGTATTAACTTTAGGCTGATTTTTATAGTCGGGTATGTTCCCTTCTCCTGGTTTTGGTTCATTCATAATTAAAATATAGTCTATTTTTTAATATTTGTCAAGACTTCTTCCAGCAGGGCATGGATTTGCTTGGGATCGCCCCGCCCCTTCAGTTTTTGCATGGTTTTTCCTATCAAAAACTGCATCGCGTTGCCTTTTCCCTTTTTAAAATCTTCGAGCGCCTTCGCCTCTTCTTTTATGATACCGATAATCGCTTCTTTCAGTTCCGCGCCGCTGGAAACGGAAAGATTGTCGTTTTTCATTATATCTTCGGGGTCCAAGCCGGTCGCGAACATTTTTTTCAAAATATCTTTTGCCAGGCGGCTGGTTATTTTTCCTGCCGATATTAGAGCTACGAGGTGGGCGAGACGCTCCGGAGGAACTTTTTCCATCCAGGAATAATTTCCGGAATATTCGCTGTTTTCATTAACCAGTCCCCTCAAGTCGCTGGTTAAATAGTTGAATAGCAGCTTATAGAGCGCTGGGGCGCTTTCTTTTTTTATTTCTTTTTCGCCTTCGGCAAAAAGCTCGGACGAGGCGTCTTCAAAATAATCGGCTATTTTTTCGTCCTCAACGAGCAGCTCAGCGTCTTTTTCGTCGAGTTTGTATTCCTGCGCGAATCTGTGCCTTTTGGCGCCTGGCAATTCGCCCAGGGATTCTTTCAGGTTTTCCAATCCAAAAATTTCAGTTTCAAACATCGGCAAATCCGGTTCTGGAAAATAGCGGTAGTCGTGGGCTTCTTCTTTCGAGCGCTGGCTGAAAGTTTTTTTATTCGGTTCGTCCCAGCCGCGCGTTTCCTGTTTTACTTTCCTGCCTTCGCGAATGAGCGCTTCCTGCCTTTTCGCTTCGTATTCGATGGCTTTTTCAACCGCTTTGAAGGAATTGATATTTTTCAGCTCGACTTTCGTGCCCATATTAAGGCTGACGTTGGCTTCGACTCTCATTTCGCCTTTTTCCATATCGGCGTCGGCAATGCCGAGGTAGCGGACTATTAGCTGGAGCTCTTTGGCGAAATCCGCGACCTGTTTGGCGCTTCTGAATTCCGGTTCGGTGACAAGTTCCATCAGAGGAGCGCTGGAGCGGTTAAAATCTATTCTGCTGGCTTCTTTGCCTTTTTCTTTTATATGAACCGAGCGGCCGGTGTCTTCTTCCAGGTGGATTCTGGTGATATTTATGCCCTTAAGCCTGCCTTTGGAAACAAGCGGCTTGTCATATTGCGAAATCTGATAGCCTTTCGGCAAATCCGGATAAAAATAATTTTTTCGGTCGAATTTCGTCTCTTTGGCTATTTCTCCGTCCAGAGCCAAGCCGACTTTGATAATGGCTTCGACGGCTTTTTTGTTGATTGTCGGCAGGGCGCCCGGATGGCCGAGGCAAATCGGGCAGGTGTTTTGGTTCGGATTCTTTTCTTCGGGGTCGTTAAGGCAGTCGCAAAACATCTTGGTTTTCGTTTTAAGCTCGATGTGTATTTCCAGGCCGATTGTCGGGGCGTAATCCATAAAATTAATTATTCTAATTATAAGTTTACCCTTCTATATTTTCAAATAA
>JAVHRF010000002.1:0-1441 GCA_036171515.1 Minisyncoccota bacterium
GGAGGTTGTAATATCGCATCGTCCACTCTTGGCAGGATGTCATCAACATACGGAAATACTATTGTCACTACCACTTTGGCGGCGGAAGGAGGCATCGCCGGTTCAGGATGGGTTCCGATTAACTTCAGCTTAGTTAGTTCCGGCGCTCCGATAGGCCGCGAGCCGGTAGACCCAATTAATAACGCTATTTTATATTATACTTATGGCGACAACGCGACTTGTCAGTTCAAGCTGACTGCTCACATGGAAAGTACCAGATATGAAGCCAGCGGTACTAATGACGTTGAGTCCGCCGATGGCGGTATCGCCACTTCGGCTTACGAAACCGGAACGAACCTTGCTTTATAGTCAGCAAAACTTTGCCCTATAATGAAATTTTAGAAAACTTCAGTTTAATTGTTCTGGCGATAGTTTTCGGGGCGCAGGTTATTGGTTATTTTAAAATCAAAATCCGCGCCTTTTTTGATTGGCTGGTAAAATTTTCCTGGCCTTTTTCTTTGGTTGTCGTTTTCGGTTATGAATTTTATTTGGTTATTCTGCAATACATCTATTGGAGTGGAAGCCCTTTTACCCAGGTATTTTTGTCGCCCTATTATTTTTTGACTTACGTTACGCGCATGCTTGTCGGCCAATCGGTTATCGCTTTTTTGGCGGCGATTTTATTTTGGCAAGCGGCGAAATTTTTAAATAAACGCTCCAGCGAAAGATTTTTCGAAAAAGAAGAATTAGAGATTTTCAGATTAGCCATATTTTTAACCGGTTATCCCGCTTTTCTGATTTATTTTATCGTTTTGATTTTGGCGTTTCTGATTTTTAACCTGGCTTTAAGCATATATCATATTATCGCCGAGAAAGCGTCCCTGAGCGGCCTGCCGAGATTTCCACTGTATTTCTTTTGGCTGCCTACCGCTATTTTTGCTATAATTATTAAAAGTTGGCTGGACAGCAAAGGAATTCTGCTGTTTTTCAACCTTTAGGATTTATAATTATGGCTATACCTATACCCTTGGATCAGCTTAAGAAATATCTGCTCCGGGACAATTTAATAACTGAGGAAAAATTCAACGAAGTAGTCGGGGAATCGGAACGGAAGAAACAGAGCGCTCTGGATATTTTGGTTTCCGAACAAATCATATCTTCCGATTACCTTAACAAATTATTGTCAAATTATCTGGGCGTCGAGCTGGCAGATTTGGGCAACCGGAAAATCAGCGAAGAAGCGGTAAAGCTCTTGCCGGAAGACATTACCCGCCAGCGCCAAGCGGTTGTTTTCAACCGCGAAGCTGACGGCGCGCTTGATGTCGCCCTGATAGACCCGTCGAATCTGGAAACAATTGAATTTTTAAAACAATACCTGAAAGCCGACATAAAGCCTTTCTTGGCCTCTCCCGACGACTTGAACCGCGTTTTTTTGATTTACGAATCAAAAAGTTCGGCGACT
>JAVHRF010000003.1:0-6336 GCA_036171515.1 Minisyncoccota bacterium
GATATTTTAAAGGGCTTGATTAAACCGTTGAATTCTTCCTGTTCCAGAGTTTCTTTTTTAATCAAAGTTTCGGCGACCGATTTTAAGGCAATTTTATTGGCGGTTAAAACTTTTTTGGAAGTCTCGAAAGCATGGTTAATTAACCCGCTGATTTCTTCGTCGATTTTTTCCGCCACCGCTTCGGAATAATTTTTCTCCGTGGAAATCTCGCGACCCAGAAAAACGAGCTCTTCGGTTTTTCCGAAAGTTACCGGACCAAGTTTGTCGCTCATTCCGTATTGGGTCACCAAACGGCGAGCCAGACTTGACGCTTCCCTTAAATCGCTCGAAGCGCCCGTCGAGACATCGTGAAAATTCAGTTTTTCGGAAACATAGCCGCCCATTAAAATCGCCAAATCGGCCAAAAATTGGGTCTTCGTCCTTAGATGCTCTTCCTGGAGAGGAAGCTTTAAAGTGTAGCCTCCGGCTATTCCCCGGCTGATAATCGAAACTTTATGGATAGGGTCAGCTCCTTTAATAGAAGCGGCCGTTAAAGCGTGCCCGGCTTCGTGATAAGCAGTTATTTTCTTTTCGTTTACGCTGATTACGCGGCTTCTCCTTTCCGCGCCAAGCAAAACTTTCTCAATCGCGTCGTAAACATTCAACTGGTTTACTTCTTTTTGTTTTTTTCTCGCCGCCAGAAGCGCCGCTTCGTTTAAGACGTTGGCTAAGTCGGCTCCGGAAAATCCGGGAGTGCGAACGGCAATTTTTTGCAAATCTATATCCTTGCCCATCACTTTGCCCCGGGCGTGGATTTTCAATATCGCTTCCCTGTCTTTAATGTCCGGCAAATCCAAAACCACCCGCCTGTCAAAACGGCCGGGACGAAGCAGAGCCGGATCTAAAATATCGGGACGATTGGTCGCCGCCAAAACAACAACCCTCGTATCCCTTTCAAAACCATCAAGCTCGACTAAAATTTGGTTTAAAGTCTGTTCCCTTTCGTCGTTTCCGCCGCCCAATCCCGCTCCCCTTTGCCGGCCGACGGCGTCGATTTCGTCAATGAATAAAATGGAGGGGGCGGCTTTTTTGGCAACCGCGAAAACATCCCTGGTTCTGGCCGCGCCGACGCCGACAAACATTTCCACGAATTCCGAAGCGGAAATGTAAAAGAAAGGAACTTTCGCTTCTCCGGCAACCGCGCGAGCCAGCAAAGTTTTTCCTGTTCCCGGTAAGCCGACAAGCAAAACGCCGCGGGGAATCCTCGCTCCCAGACTGAAAAACTTTTGCGGCGATTTCAAAAATTCGACTATTTCTTCCAAATCTTCTTTGGCTTCTTTCAGGCCGGCAACATCCTTAAAAGTAATCTGGTCCTTAAAAGGGTTGAACATTTTGATGCCCGAGCGGGCAAAATTAAAAGCCTGGTTAACGCCACCTTTCGCCTGCCTGAACATCAGCCAGAAAATAATGCCGATAATAATCAGGGGTAAAACAGTGGGAATCAAAATCCCCGCCCAATATTGCCACCCCGATTGATTCGAAACGGTGATATTTACTTTTTGCAAAGCCGATGAAGCGACGCCGTAATTGTAAAGAGTCTGAGTCAGGCTCGTTTCTGTTTCTTTGGTCGCCACCGCCTTTTGTCCGTTGGCTAATTGGATGCTTAAATCATTATCGGTGACCGTAATCTGGGAAACTTGGCCGGCGTTGATTTTGGCAACCAATTCATTTAAAGAAAGCTGTTGCGGTGGATTGCTCGAAGACTGCATAAACAGCGAAAAAATAACGGCAATCAAAAACAGCGTCGCAATCGCCCATAAAATATTTTTTACAAATTTAGACATTTTTATTAATCGCTTCGCTCATAAAATTAGCGCGCCCGGCAACCACCAAAATAACTTAATCATTTTCGCGTTGCCTCGCCACTAAATATAATTATAGATTAAGAGTATAAATAAAAAAAGCGTGAAGTCAACTATTTGTATAAATAAAATTTATCCGAAATGCTTATCTGTATAGTCGATTAAAATAATTTATCAAGTTAACAAAAAAATCCCCCGACAAAGTCGGGGGATGAGCGGTTAAGTTTATCTTTTTGGGTTGTGGACCGCGAACCACAGCGTGTCGAGCATCGCGCCAAGCGGATACTTGGCTCTTACCTGGTTTTCCGGCTGGAACTCCATGAAATCTTTGAATAGTTCCAGATGGCTGGGGTCGAGGACTCTCACCTCGCCTTTATCGTTCCTTTCGACAAGGAACTTTACCCCTTTATACGTCTTTCCGTCCTTCGTCGACCATGGCCTGTATAAACGGGCCATCGCGATTCCGGAAGGGCCAGGAGCGTTTTTAAAACCAAGCCACTGCTTGAGCCCTACCGTCACCTTCGCCTCCATCTCTTTGCCGTGTTTCTGCTTGTCCCTGTCGGAGATGTAACCTCTGTGAAGAGTTTTTATCGCCGCTATCGTCAGCCCGAATATCTCCTGCTGAACCCTTTTTTCCAGATTTCCGGATATAACATCAGAAACGGCCACGGCTATCCTGCGCGCAACAAGTTTCTGCGCCAGCCCTGCCATTCCGTAATATCCTTCAACGACGGTAATCTGGCCGTTGGCAACCGATACCTTCATGAGGCCGCCACCATGGACAGCATCATTTGGAATCGAGACGATAGAGACGCCGCTGTTATTCTCGATGGCTGCCAAGAAAGGAATCGTGCCTTCCTTGCCTTCACTGATCTTCTTATACTCAGCATCCTTCTCGTTCTGGAAAATCTGATTGAAGACGTTTCTTATAAGGTAAAGAAGGGACTGGTCTTCGATCGTGAAATAGGACGATGACCATCTGCCGTTTTCGTTAACGGGCAGCTTGATAGCCGAAGGCCCTCCTTCTTTCGGCGCGAGCTTTGCCACTCCCACGGCTATCGCCGTGCGGGCAAGATACGCTTTCGCCGTTTTATTGGCGGGCATTTTTTCCGCGAACAGCTTTACCCATGCCGTTCCAAGCTTCTTCCTTAGTTCGTCCGACGACATCTTATTGATAACCTCTTCAACCTTGGAGCAGGCCCTCCTGATGTCCGTATCCACGTTTTCGGCTATGCCTTCCACCATAAGCGGAACAAGTTCATCGAGCCGTTTTCCGAACTCCTGCCGGAGACCGTCAAGATATTCCGAGAGCTTCTTGGCTTCATCGACGCTTATCGTCGGAACATCGTCCTGCTTTAACATGTTAATAGCAGCCTTAACTCCCGCGGAAGCCGATCTGTTGGCGCCGTCAAAATTCTTCAGCGCTTCCATACCACCCGCTCCAACAACCATCATTTCATGTTGCGGCGGTTTTGGCGGCATTGGCAAGTATTGTCGTTGCGCCACCGGCTGCTTGACCGTTCCTTTCTTGGAAACTTTCTCTTTCTTTACTGTTTTTTCTTTCATAAGCTTTCTCCTTTTTTATTTTTTCAAACAAAAAACCCCTTATCCGTAAAAACCCTTTGCCTGTCTGCCAAAAAATCTTTCAAATTAACTTTTTCTCAGTTTTTCCTCCTTATTTTATTATTTTAGTACTGTGAACATAATAGCAAAATAAAATGCCTCTGTCAAGAGTTTGACAGAGGCATATAAACGCTAAATTTCGTAAGTTTCCCCGATTATCATCGGGGTGGCTTTACCGTTCAATTCCGAAAAAGCATGCATTGAATCTGGCTCGCCGTGAACCATAAACACTTTTTCCGGCCGCAGGCGGCTGATAAGCGACATAATTTCGTCTCCGTTAGGGTGGGTCGAAAGCGAAAAATGATATCTGCTCGCCTTAACGCCCTTAATCTTGTCCCCGAAGAAAATCCTGTCGCCTTCTTTTAAAGACAATACCGCCGTACCCGGACCGTAAGGGTCCTGCCAGCAGGAAAATCCGATAGCGCTATGCGGATCGTCGATGAATTTCCTGGAAAGTGCCAGAGACATTCCGCCGTTCAGCATGCCGCTCGGAGCAATAACCGCAAACGGTTTTTTGGAATGAAGCAGGTCGTCCGAAAGCACTTTTTCCGGCTCATCCAATAAACCGTGTTTGGCGTACACGCGGCCGATTTTTGCCGCTCCGCCGACCATATAAACAGGATATCTTTTCATTATCCCGTGAGCTTCGAGTATCGCCCACAGTTCCTGCGCTCTCCCGATGGCCGGAGAAGTCATCACGTACCTGCCCTTTTTATCCAGCGTTCTGATAATGCTCTCGCAAAGAGCCTGTTCGACGGCAAGCCTGTCGTTCGGTCCCCGCTTGTAGGCATTAGTTGTTTCCGTGACCAATAAGTCAACCTTGAACTCCTCGTCGAGAAGCGCCGTCTTTTTCAAGAGCCGCTGGTCCCTCATAGATAAATCGCCGGTAAAAAGGATTTTCTTTTTGTTTTCGGTTTCAACTAAAAGCGAAACAGAACCAAGGATATGGCCCGCCGAAAAAGTCCGGCAACTGAAAGGGCCGAAATCGAATCTGTCGTTTTCCTCGATGAAAGAAATTTTTCCCTCCAAGACGTCGGCGTCGATATCGACGAATCCCTCTTTCTGCAGCCGCCGCGAATCGCTAAGCAGCCACTTGAAAATTTGGAAGGTCGCTTTGGTCATTACGATTTTTATATCGGGAAAATCCCTCATAAGCTTAGGCAGGCCCATCACGTGCTCCAGATGACCATGCGTGATAACCAGCATTATATTCCGCTGACTGAAATCCTTCAGCATGCTCCAGTTCGGAGTTTGCGAAGAAAACGGAAAATCGGAGCCATCGGCCGCGCCGCTCTTGCCAGGATTTATTTTTTCGCTCGGCGCGAGAAGCGGATAAGGCTTTCCGCCTATATCCACGAATTCTAGCGGATTTTCTTTGTAAATTATTTTTCCCGTCTCCCTCAATCGCTCTTCGGGAGAGGGAAGAAATTGGCCGGCGTCAACCACAATCGCGTAATCCTTCATTCTTAAAACGTAAGAGCTTCCTCCGATTCCGCTTTCTTTGGAATCTACGGATTTTAAAGCTCCTCCTAAAGCCGTAATAAAAATCTTTTCATCATCTTTAGACACTTTTATCTCCTTTTTATATATTTTTCTTTCTTTTTCAGTTTTATATTTTCTGTCTAAATGTTAACATTTTTAAAATCAAAGTCAAGTGTCAAAAATCGTTGACATAAAAAATTATTTATTTTATATTGCTACCAATGAACGAAACCTTCAGCAACTCATTCGGAATGCAGCTCTCCATCCCCGAGATAATCAAGGAAATAAAAAATTTCATGGAGGAAGATGGCGAGCGGCAATACAAAATAATCGTGGGAACCGATTCGGAAAGGACGCCGGTTAACCACGCCGATTTTGTGACGGCCCTGGTCGTTTACCGCGTCGGAAACGGCGGCCGGTATTTTTGGCGGCGGCAAAAAATCGGCAACATTTACAATCTCCACGACCGGATAATCCGCGAAGTATTGATTTCGCTTGAGGCCGCCAAAAAATTACTGACCGAGCTGCAGAAAAACAAGCTTTCCAATTTTGATTTCGAAATTCACGCCGACGTCGGCGAGAACGGCGAAACCAAAAAACTTATCCAGGAAGTCGTCGGGATAATCCGGGCGAATAACTTTGAAGTTAAAACAAAACCGGAAAGCTACGCGGCCTCCAACGTTGCCGACCGGCACGTTTAATAAAATTATGGCCGACACTTTAGTCGTAGACATCGAAACCCAAAATTTTTTCACCGACCCCTCGGTCGGGCGCGATAACTTCGCGGCGCTCAAAATTTCCATCATCGGCGTTTATTCTTACCTTCAGGACAAATTTTTCGCTTTCGAGGAAAACGAAGTTGAAAAAGCGGCTGAACTTTTTGCCAGCGCCGACTTAATCGTCGGTTTCAGCATTAACCGCTACGACGTCCCCGTGCTTCATCATTATTTCCAAAAACTGCCCGAAGGGAAGAAAGTCGATTTATGGAAAAAAGAACGGCTGGATATCCTCGACGAAATCGAACTGGCCGTGGGACACCGCGTAAAACTGGATTCCCTCGCCCATGTTAACCTCGGCACCGGCAAAACCGGCGAAGGCTCGCACGCCATCGAGCTTTACAAAAACGGCGAAATAGAAGAGCTAAAAAGCTACTGCCTGAACGATGTTCTGATAACCCGCGACCTTTACAACCTCGGCAAGCAGAACAATTCCCTTTTGGTTCCCCAGCGCGGCAAAGAAGAAATAAAAAAAGTAAATTTTAATTGGCAAAGAAGGCTCTTCCCGATATAACTTAATAATAATCCGCGGCAAAAACCATGCTTCTCGCTACCGCTCAAACTCCCGGCGAGAATTTTCGCTGGCGCTTCAGCTTCGCTCGCGCCGCCAATGT
>JAVHRF010000004.1:0-6132 GCA_036171515.1 Minisyncoccota bacterium
ATACTGGCCGAAGAAAACGTCCAGCCGACCGACCGACCGCAAGACTTAAGCGTCGGGCAAATTAAAAAATTGGCAGAAAAATTTTTAAACTAGCGGCCACCGATAAAACTCGGCTACCTGAGAGAAGCGCCCATTAATCCCAAAACAGAAACATAAGGAACGTTCGAATTGTTACGAATCGGGTTTAAGCCCCCGCAAGAACAAAAGGGCCTCAATGAACTAATGGAGCGATTTCTCTTGTTTATTTTTTAATAATTTAATATATAATAAAAGCTAATGGAGGGAATAGATATTAAAAAACTAATAGCCTCATTTTTGGGTGTCGCTATTATCGCTTCAATTTTAATTTTAATCCTGCCGTCAATTTATTCAGGATTTACCGGCTTAATCGCTTCTACGTCAAAATCTGGATTAGTATTTACCAACGAAACCTCCTCTCAATCAGCTTCGCCGAGCGCGTTCTTGCCGAAAACCAAAACTCTGACGGATTATTATAATTCAACGGTATCTGATTTTAACGCCGACGACTCTACAAACCTGACTCGAGTCGCGGCTCAGCAATTAGCAGAGGGCCTTATCAAGCAAAATCCTAACGGCCCGATAATGTCCGCCAACAACCAAGCGTCAATCATCTCTCCCGACTCCAATCAAATTGTTTCTAATATCCAAAATTACATTCAAGCGCATCAATCGCTGGTTATTCCCGAACCGCCTTATCAATATCAAGTTATCGCCAATCCAACCGCACAGCAAAATACCAACTACATTAATTCCGTGATTGGCATTTTTAATGATACTGTCGCGAACGGCAAATTAAATATTTCTTTCCAGACCGCTTCTTCCCCGGAAGATTTTGCCGTTCTATCCACCGTCTACGACCAGGCAATCCAAAAATTGGCCGTTTTAGAAGTCCCTTCGCCGCTTTTGAGTTATCAAAAATCGCTTATAAAAACTCTTTATGACCAAAAATACATTGACGATGATTTGGCGGGATACCAAACCGACCCGTTAAAATCCGCGATAGTCGCTCAAGCCGGCGTCAACGGGCTGATCCAACAACTCTTTACCAATGACCAGAAAAACCTCGCGGACAACCTTAGCCAGATTAAATTCGAATACGTAAAAACCGTATCCGAAAATACCACAGGCCAGAATAAAAATCTATTCGATTTTATTTCTGAAATAATCATAAACAAAGCTTATGCCCAACAAGTCTTAGGAACGGGCGCTAACACCGTACACGTATTAACGAGCGTACCCGAAAGCGCTTTTCAAGCACTTGAAATACCTCAATCGACTCTTACGGCATCAAATACCACGGCCGCGAATGTCTGGAGCAAAGTTATTGTGCCGATGATGCAACACCTCCTGACGGTATTCATCCAGCAATTGGTCCACCAAATAATAGCCGAAACAGTCGATTGGATTAATAACGGCTATCAGGGCCAGCCTTTTTACGTTACCAACTGGAATACCGCCCTTACGCAATATTCCAATAATGCCGCCGGAGCGGCTATCTCGGCAATCGTGCCTGGATTATGTACTCCTTTCTCTTTTAGCGTTCAAATTGCTTTACTGCCAACATACGTTCAGCAGCAGACTTATTGTACTTTATCTGATATGGGAGCCAATATAACTAATTTCGCCAATGACTTTACCCAAGGCGGCTGGGTGGAATACATCAACAGTTTATCCCCGCAAAACAACGGCTACGGAGCCACCCTTCTGGCTAAAGATATAGTCACTAAAGCCGCCAGCGATGCCGACCAGCAGAAACAACAGGAGTTGATAGCGAACAGCGGATATCTTTCCCAATCTGTTTGTGACCAAGCTGCCGTAGGACAACAAGGTTCGGATTGGGCGACTACCACCTTGACGGAAGCCCAACAAATCAACGCGGAAACAGGAATGCAATACCAGAATATCGGAAATGGCGAAGCGACCGTTTACGCCTCGTCAACCAGCGCGAACGCCGACAAAATTTCTCCCAGCAGCCCTCAATGTCTGCATACCCGCGTCGTTACGCCGGGAACGATGGCGCAATCGGAATTGACGTCCGCCGCCGGAGCCTGGGTCGGTTCGCTCGTGAACGCTAAAGACATAGACGCGCTAACCAACGCTTTAGTCAATTCTTTAATCACTAATGTCGTTAAAGCCGCCGAAAAAGGGCTGGCGGGCGCGAGCGTCAATTCTTATAAGTCGCCGGCGCCTTTATTCCAGGCAAATAATTTCATGCCTCAAAATATGCCGCCAACTCCTCACGACACGGCCACGCTAAACAAAGATCTGACTCAAGTCGCCAACTGGATGACGGCCAACAATATACTTCTTTATTCGGTCCTTCCGAATGTCAAGCCCCTGGTGCAACTATTTCAAACAAACCTGCAAACCGACCTCCAAGATCTTTCCATGTTCGTCTACGACACGACTCCGGCTACCTGCGCGGACAATTTGCAAAAATTATTTAATGGGCCAATGCAATCTTTTGGATACGCCACCAGCTCTGAAGCCGCGGTTGCTTCAAGCACGCGAATCGCCGTCAATAACCTTACCGCCGCAGATCACGCCCTCTTATTCCTTCAAAGTTATGACGCCGCTTACAGCGCGAACGAGCCGATTTTAGGTTTGATTACCAGCACCAACACTCCAAGCGGAATAAGCATGCTTCTGACCAACGACGCTAACCTGGTGGCCGGCTCGGCAGATATTGTCAGTTTTGTTGATAACGCGTCCACAACGATAGGCGACCTGGAAACCATCCCTTCGCTCGCGAGCACGACTTTAAACAGTCTCAACATTCAAACAGGCGGCGATCCCTCCGGAATCGTTTCGGCTATCACCGACGACTCCAACCAGGTTATCGGCCAGCTTTCCACCGCGTATAATAATTTCGAAAGCTCCGCCCAGGCGACACAGTTGGTTGATAACGCCTCATCTTCCTTCAATAATTATTTAAGCGATATCGCTCCCCTGCAAAACAGCATTAATATTATTTCCGGCGAAGTTTCAAATTCTTCCCCGAAGGATACTTACGACCAACTGGCCGGCATAATCCCTGTTTCGGGCGGCGTAGTTTCGGCTTCAGATATATCCACAACTACCGTAATCGGCCTTGAAAATAATATAATCGCCGACTTAACAATGCTAAAAGCCAGCTCTTTATCATTGGCGACTTCGACCGCCCAGCAAAATTTAACGCAGCTTGTTTCCGGCGCGATTTCCGACTTTCAATTATCGCAGAATAATTTTATAAGCAATATCAATTCAACGATCAGCCTCCTCGGCAACTCTCCGTCCGACCAGGATTACTCTTCGGCGGACAGTTCTATGCTGAACAGTATTCAGTCGGAGCTTCAAACCGATAACGCCTCCTTGAATAATCTTTTATCCAACCTGTCCAACGTCGTCCAGAATTCCAATTTTGAATTTTTATCGCAGGTGGGAACCTTAAGCCAATCGTTAAGCGATTTTTATAACGATATGACTTTTAACGGCCTGGAAAAAATAATTTATAAGAGTATGTCCGACAAATACGGCAACACCAACGATCAGCTCACCCAGTACGCCGGCCTGCAATGCAGTTTGCGTTCCAACACAAACAAGTCGATGGCAAGCCATAAAGATTCGGCCTTGGGCCAGTTGGAACAATTCACTCAAAATATGAAAGGCGCAAACAGGAACCTCGGCGCCGGATTGGATTTCGTGCCGTTTATTTGCAACACGATTACAAATAGCGCGTCGCCAGTACTACTATCAGGAGCGCCTGCGTGTAGTTATCTGCCAAAATCCGACCAAGAACAATGCATCGTTCAAAGCTCAGACTCATCGGGAAAAAACTCTACCTTAACGATATATTACACGATCAAAAAAATAGATGTTTGGGGTTGCGACCACACCGGCTTTGCTTGCCAGAGGAATCATATGTACGATCTTCTGATATCAACTAGTTCGGACATCAGCTCTGCTCCATATTTTAACCTGCTTGTGGACCCGACAATAACAAACTTGAATGCTGGCCATGATGCCAGCGCCGGCAGCGTAAGCATGAGCGGCGTTAGTCTTCCAAGTTCTGGCGATAATGGCAATATGACGGCCTTTTCGTTCATCACCGATCCAAAACAAATATGGGCAGATGGCAACGTCGATAATATTCTAAGTAGTAGCATAGCTAATTTTCTGTTGATATTTTATCACGCCAATAGCTCGACTAATAGCAACCTAAGCTTTGATCCGTATACTATTATATCAGCCTTGCCAAAAAGAATTACCCAAAGTAAAAGTTTAGCAACCCTATTTGCCAACTACGCTACCGGAGGTCTTCTGACTGGAGACGTTTTAAAGCCTAATATAGGAGACTACTCCCCGTCTCAATACTACCAAGAAACAATATCTCTTACCGAAAAACTCACCAACATAGTTTCCGACTTGTCCGGAAGCACAAGCGCCAACCAAAACGGCATCCCCAATATAACTTGCCAATAAGTCAAATTGTCCGTTGTTTAAAAAATATGCCTCAAAAACAAAAATCAGGGCGAAAATGCCCGCAAATCATTAATTAAATGGCGGCAATATTAGCGGAAATATTCGGCTGGGTAGGGCAATTCATCGCCATGATTTTGGGCGTCCTGATAATGGTGGTAACCTGGTTTATTCAGTTCGCCTTGACTCTGAACGACAGTGTTACCACTATGCCGACAGTCACGAGAGGAATGGATATAACCCTTTCTCTGACGAACCTGGGTTTTATAACCATTTTTATCGTAATCGCCATCTCCACGATTTTAAGAAGGGAAAATTACGGCATTAAAAAGCTTTTATCCAAATTAATTATCGCCGCCCTCCTGGTAAACTTCAGTCTGCCGATTGCCGGCGGCATTTTGCATATAGCCGACTCCTTCACGGTCTTTTTTATAAATAATTCCGTTCCGCATTTCACTCCGAACGGAACCGGCCTAGTCGATTTCGGCGCGGCTATCGGAAAAGCTTTCGCGCCGCAAGCCATAGGAACAGTAATGTTCACTCCCAGCACCAGCACCGCGTCAAACGCGGTGAACGCGCTCGCGGGAGCGGGAAATTCTTTATTGATTTCGTTAACCCTGCCTTTTTTTGCCGTTTTTTACGCCTTGACGATTTTAATCGTTCTTATCGCGCTTTTCGTAATGCTTATGATAAGGTTTGTCTATCTGATAATTTTGCTTATATTGATGCCGCTGGCCTGGATATGCTGGATTACTCCTTTAACCCAAGATTTGTGGCAAAAATGGTGGAAAGATTTTCTCCATTGGACTCTTTTCGCCCCTATTATGATGATGTTCTTGTATATCACTTTCCAGACGATGAACCAGTTGGCCACGACCACGATGACCGTTCCTAGCGACGCGGCCGCCAAAGCGGCCGTGGGCAATCCTAATATCATCTCGGTTTTAGGCCAGGAAATCGCTTTGTTGGCCGTGACTATCGGCGGACTTATTGCCGCCAACTCAATGGGCATAAAAGGCGCCGGCGCGGCGCTAAAAACCGCCAAAGGCGTCGGTAAAGGTCTGGCGAATTGGACCGGCAAAAAAGCCGCCCGGGCAATCACCAGCCCATTAAGAGGAGCAGGAGGCCAGAAAATGATCACCTCGATGATGGGGAACCGTTTAACGGCGCCGCTTGGCAGAATAGCGGCTAACCTCGCCCAAACTTCTGGAGGAAAAGCGGCGGTTGATGAATGGGATAAGAAAAACGCTAATCTTAGCAGTGAACAATCAAGGACGCGTTTCGATTCTGTTAAAGGTTGGACCGCCGAAAAAATAAGCCTTGCCAAAAAATTAGACGACGAAAAAATGATCACCGACAAAGACAGAGTAGATATGATGAGAAATAAAAATGAATTTAGCCGGAACGGCAACGCCGCTTTCCTTAATAAAAATATAGCTCCAAAAACTTGGGCCGACGATAAGACTCTTCCGGATTATGATAAATTACAAGCCGCCAAAGCTACTGGCGATCCAGGAACTATCGCTGTCGCCCAAAGCGCCTTCAACCAAGCCGTCAACGATAAAACGTCAAAAATGGACGATGAGGAACAAAAAGCGATGTTTAAATCGTTAAACAACTCTCTTTCTAATTACGATGTTAATAATCCCAAAA
>JAVHRF010000005.1:0-1387 GCA_036171515.1 Minisyncoccota bacterium
CGTAGGCTCTTTCGCCGAATTGGGATTTCTCTATGACTGTTGGTATTAGATTCATGTGTTTTTTGAATAATATAACGGTAATCTCAGCTTTTCAATAGGGGCGCGGCGTCCCATAGAGAGAAAAATATAGAGCGAAACATTTGAACCATGTATTCATCTTCTATAAGCAAGGATAGGGGCGACCTGGGCTGCCAAATTATCATTTTTTTATTATATAGCTGAAACGAGCAAGGATATTGATTTTCTGTCTTCAATATCCGCACTTCGCGGATTTCCGGAGCGCTCTTACCCAAAGAAAGGGCTTCTGCCCTTTTCCCAGGCGGGAAGAGCAATTTAATTCCGACCTTCCTCGCTATCCTTTTTTCTATCCATCTCTTTTCTTCCTTTTCACTCACAAAGGATAGCCACTCTTCATAGTTTCCGAACCACTGGATTTCTCCGGCCGCTTCTTCCAGCGTCTCAAAAAAAACATCCATCCACTCTTCCTTGCTTTCCAGTAATTTTATTTTCGTCACGGACGATCCCTGGCTCCAGGCGGCGAGGAGCGCCGGCATAATCCCGGAAACTTCGTTTTCTAAGCCCGAAAACTCTTTTATCTTATTTTTTAATAGTTCTTTAATTTTGGCGGGGGAAGAGACCATAAAATTTTTTCCTCTTCCCCCCTCTTCCCTGGGCTCCGAAAGTCCGCGCGCGGCCAGGGAGTTGATAAGCTTATAGATATTCGGCCGTTGAATTTTGGTTTTAAAAGCCAGGGCCCCAATGCTTGCCGGCCCCAATTCCACGGAGGCAAGGTATAGCGACGCCTCTCCGCTTGATAAGCCGAGTCGTTCGAGCGACTCCTCTAATTTTTTAAATTCTATTTTATTTACAATCATTTGTATATTTATATTATACAAAATATACTTTATCCTCGTCTAACATATTGACAAAAGTATTTTTATAGTATATAATATACTCAGAAACTTGAAAGGAGAATTTATGAGCGAAGTCGCTTTCCACAGCCTGCTCCTCGCTGGAATTTACGGATTGATTTACCTTTTCTTCGCCCCGTGGCCCAGCCCGGAACATTACTATGATAATCCCAAGATGGATTCCTCCGAGAAGGCGTATTGCTGGTTCCTGGCTGCGCTGGGAATCTGCGGCATGTGCTGTATGCTCTTTATGGATGAAGGATGGCGGTTTCTGGTCTGCCTCTTCACCGTGATGCTTTTTCTAGCTCCTCGTAAATAACCGAACGGTGCGCCGCCCTTAACCGGGCGGCTTTTTTTATTTCCAAAAAAAACAAACACCCGCTGATTTCGCGGGTATTTGAATATTTAACGTCTTGCGCTTAGGAAGATTTTATTCTCATCGCGTAGAACGACCTCCAAACAAACACCGTGGAGAG
>JAVHRF010000006.1:0-1383 GCA_036171515.1 Minisyncoccota bacterium
GGCGATTACCACCTTGGCGGCGCCTGGGTCCGAGCAGCTAATCAACACAATGCGTCAGGACGTCAAAAAGAGGTTTATGCTTCACTACGATTTTCCGCCTTATTCGGTAGGCGAAATCGGCTCTTTTCGCGGTCCGGGCCGGCGCGAGCTTGGCCACGGCGCCTTAGCCGAAAAAGCTCTGGCTTCGATGATTCCTCCGGTTGAAGAGTTCCCGTACGTTATCCGGCTGGTTTCGGAAATTCTCGGCTCGAATGGCTCTTCTTCAATGGCGACGGTTTGTTCCGGTTCGCTTTCGCTGATGGACGCCGGCGTGCCGCTCAGAAAACCGGTGGGAGGCATAGCGATGGGGCTGATGATAGACGAGAAAGGAAATTATAAAATTTTGACCGATATCCAGGGCCCCGAGGACCATCACGGCGATATGGATTTCAAAGTTGCCGGAACGGAAGACGGCGTTAACGCTATCCAGCTCGACGTAAAATTCAACGGCTTAAGTTCCGAAATAATCGAAAAAACTTTGGCTCAGGCCAAAAAAGCGCGCCTGGAAATTATAGGATTTATGAAAACAGTTCTAGCTGCGCCGCGGCCGGAAATTTCTCCTTACGCGCCGGTTATCATCAATTTCAAAATCGACCCGACGAGAATCGGCGAGGTTATCGGTCCCGGCGGCAAAAATATCAATTCGCTCATTGAGCGGACGGGAGTTCTGGGAATAAATATAGAAGACGACGGCAGCGTTTCCGTTTCGGCGGATAAGAAAGAAAAAGCCGAGGCGGCCGCGAACGAGATAAAGCAGTCGGTCAGGGAATTCAAAGTGGGCGAAATACTGGAAGGAACGGTGGTGAAGATTATGGAGTTCGGCGCCATCGTCGATTTGGGCGGCGGTCAGGACGGAATGGTTCACGTTTCGGAACTCAAGGAAGGATTCGTCAAAAGAGTAGAGGACGTCCTTAAAGTCGGAGATTTCGTCAGGGTAAAAGTTATCCGCGTCGAAGCCGACCGGATAGGGCTTTCTCTGAAGCAGGTTTAAGGGGAAATAAAAAACCGCGGCTATATGGCCGCGGTTTTGGTTTGATGATTTAGCATTAAAAAGATCTTTTCGATGCTATTTTTTTTGTTGCCAAAATACCGATTTTAATGATTGCGCGCTAAAAGGTTTTGCCGCAAAAATAAAGAATCTTCCAGCCGCAAAAACGAATACCGATTCGAAAAGAAAAGGGGTGCGTCCTGTGTAAAAATAAACAGCCAAATCCAGCCCCGCGACAATTAAAGTTAACCATTTCACCACCTTTATTATAATCGCCATTTTTTCTCCTTATTAGGTTTTAATTTGAACCAAAATTTTAACTTTGGTTCGCTGGATACAGATTATTAAACAAACCC
>JAVHRF010000007.1:0-6040 GCA_036171515.1 Minisyncoccota bacterium
TTAATTGGTTTTTCTCGGCTGTTTGAATATTATTTTGATAAGCCGGTAATATTTTTTTTGGTTTGCCGGCGGCGAAGATTTTTTCGGTTTTAGTTTAATGGTGGCGCTATTCACTTTCGGCATCGGCCGGAAGTCTTCCTTGGGAAGCTCGCCGATGATTTCCGGCTCGCTCCAAAATTGGACGGCGGCGGCCAATAAGTTCATCCGCGGCGGCTTGGCCACTAATCTTTCGGCGACTTCTTTTTGAATTGTTAAAACGGCCAAGCTCGGCTTATTTTCCAATTCACTTAAAATTCTTAGGAGATAGCCGGTGATGTAGTAAGGAATGTTGCCGACCACTTTATAGGATTTAGAATTGAGAATATAGGATTTAGGAATTTGGGGCAAAACTTTTAGCGCGTCGCCGTTGATTATTTCTATTTTATCGTTGTCGGAAAATTTTCGCCGCAAAAATCCGGCCAATTCCCCGTCTTTTTCGATAGCGATAATTTTATCGTCTGTTTCGGTTGCCAGAATTTCCGTCAATTCGCCGTGTCCTGGCCCGATCTCAACAATAGTTTCGCCGTCTTTGATTTCCAGCGCCTTAGCTATCGCCTCCAGCGCTTTTTTATTTATTAAGAAATTTTGGCCGAGTTTTGAAGGCATTTTAATTTAAACATTCTAACATTCTGCAGAATGTTAGAATGTTTTTATAAATTTAACAAAGGATTTCCCGTAAGGAGAAAGAGAGTGTATTACCTGTCGCCCGACGTATTTCTTATTTAAAAGTCCGGCGCGAACCAATGAATGGGTGTGCTGGGAGATTGTTTTGAAATTCGAATCCAAAATGCTAGCTATTTTTTCAACGGCGAGTCCTTCGTTTTGATCTACGGCGATTAAAATAGCTATGCGCCGATGATTGGCCGCTCCCTTAAAATGTCGCTCTAATTGTTTTGGCGTTTTCATTATTTCGATTATATTATAACTTTCACAATATTCCAACATTCTGCAGAATGTTGGAATATCCCTGTCGTTTATGTCTCGTAAAATATTGCGGCAACTTCTTTGCTGCGCGGTGGACGGGATTTGCCCGCGACTAAGCTTTTCGCCGTTGCGAAAAACTTGCCTGCCTGTCGGTAGGCAGGTCTGGGCACCGCCTCATTAAAATTTTCTGCTGAAAATTAGCAACGAGGGATAAATAATAGCGAAGCTGTTATTTAAACCGAGCGAACTAATTTATGAGCGAAGCGATTTAAATTTTAGTTCCGGCGTTCAAATCCCTTTCCGATTGTTTTGTTTTCTGATTGTTTCAAGCGCTGTGGGTCGGTTAGAGACTTTTTCATTTCAAGCCCCATAAGCGTTTTCGAGGGATCTGGTGAAAATCGAAAATTGATGGGGGTCGGGCGCTTTCGAAAATTGAAATGTAACGTGTAACGAATGTAACGCGATGTTAAAAACTCTAATAAGCGTCACTTTAGAATAATGTCTTACAAAGGTAGATAAATCAAGAGTTTTTCGGTAATCGAAATGTAACGTAGATAATGTAACTCAACAATAATAAGAACTATAGAACTTGGCCATTGCGCTGTATAGATATCTAATCTTTTTGTAAATCCGGCACAACTTGCTTAATTTCGGTTTTATTCAAAATGCCATACTTATCAAGACTTTTAGTTATATTTCGCATCGCCCCTAAAACAAAATTGGCTTCTTTATTAAGATTATTTTTCTTTAAATATTGATAAGCTTTGTAGTAAGCGTCTAAAGTTCGCCCAGCGTGCGTAACGTCTGTATTCAGATCTTCTATGTATGAATTATGACTATGAGCATAATCATAAAGACGGCCAGACCAATCATTGGTAAAAAACTTATCGCCCCTATCGCCCGCTAAGTACAAATCCATATTAATTTTGGAAGGATCGCCAAGCTTGTCGTAACCAAACGTAATCGTTCCCTCTGGCATTTTAACCGTTTCTGTCGTCGGTTTTAATTCGTGAGCGTGAGACGCCAAAGTTTTGGCTGGCGAGGCTTGCTTATGAGAAAGCGATTCAGAAATTATTTGATGATCGTGACCGGCAGGATGTTGGGTGGTATGTTCTAGGCCAGTTCCAGCAGTTGGATTATGCGAAGACGGCTGAAGCTCTACCCCTTCTTTTTGACCGAACATTGCGTGGCCATGATTAATATAGCCAGCGGCATTGCCGCCGCTAAGATTCTCTTGATGAGGCTGAAGCTCTATCCCTTTGCCTGAAGGAAACATCGCTTGACTCTGAGCAGAAGGCTGAGCGCTTTCGACGACATTATGAACCGGCGGAACGATTTCTTTGTCGTATTGATGGAATAATTTTCCCTGATGCTTTAAAAACTCTGGAATTTTTATATTTTTATTTAAGTAATAATGATACAAATCAGTATCCGTACCGAGTGCTTGACGGCTTTTAGGGAGAATTTCGAAATAAGCCGACGAGCCGTTTTTTCCCGGAACATAAATAACTTCATCGCCTTGATGGACCAGGCCGATTTCCGAAAGATGATGAATTTCACCGTTAGGCATTTTTATAACCGAATGAGAATTTTCCCAAGCTTCCGTAAATTGTTTCTCGCTAATAAGATTTTTATTGACCAAATCTTTAGCGGCGCTCCAAATTCCTTCACCTTTTTGAATAACCGCCGATTGAGATTTTATTTCCGATATTTTTTCTGCCACTTTTTCTCCTGTTATCACTTGATGAACTGGAGTCGCTAAAATTGGCCTTGAAGGTACGATTGCCGGATTTTTAGCTCCTAAACCGAAATAATTTTTGATTTCATCGCTAATATTAAAATGATGATAGATATCTCTGGCAAAATAGCCTAGGCTGGCAAAGGCGGCGCCGTAAACTGCGCCAGCGATCATTTTATCGCGAACATATTTGGATATTTTTCTCTCTTTAAACTCCAAAAATGAATCCAGTCTATCTTGTACGGCTTTATTAATATTCCCTTCGTGAAAACTTATCAAAGCTTGCGCCCGACTCATTGACTTCGCAAGATCATATTGAAATATAAGCTTTTCTTTGCCGTTTCCGTATTTAACCAATCCGCCCTCCATTTTTGTTTGAGTGTAGAAAAGCCTGGTGGCGATTTCATCTTTGATTTTTTGCCATTTTTCTTTATCAGTCGTCGTCTCTAATGATTCGACAAGATTATCAAGCTTATTGGTTAAATTTTTGGCCTCCGCAAAATTCAATAAAGCCTCGCCGTTTTTCTTTATTTTTTGTTCTTGGCCGCCGCGGACTTTTAAGGATTCTTGTTTAAGGCTTTCTATGGCTCTTTTTCGGCCGATGAATCCGCCCGTTGCCGCCGCCGCAATCGGAGCGCCGATTATTCCCAAGGCGCCGGCAGCCAAAGCTCTTGATGCCGAACCCATGAAAAAATAGCCGCCTCGCTCGAAAGCTACGCTTTTGACGACTCTTCGCCAAAGAGGCTTAGAAACGATATCTTTCAACTCTCTTTCGGCATCAGCATTAGTTTCAAAAAAATGTCGGAGCCAAACATTTTTATCAATTTCAGCAATTCTGGTTGCTGCCGTCATTCGGTCGGATTTAGACTCTTCCAGCTCAGCCAATTTTGCTAAAGCCAATTCGTATTCTAATTTAGATTTTTCAAATTTATTTTTAGAGGTTTTTGAATATTGCCACTCAAGTGGAATTTTAGAGAAAACAGAAACTTTTTCATTGAATTCATCGATTGTTTTTTTATCTTTTTCAGATAATTCTTTTTTGTTAAGCCAACCATTATAGCGAACTTCTAATCCATTTTTAGTGATATCGGCATCCAAACCACTCTCGGTTATTTCTTTTACTAATTCGTTTAGAACCGGCTTTTATTCTTCTTTTTTTTGAGAAAATTCTTGGATTGCCTGAGTTTTGGATTTTTCATAATATCCTTTTTGAAAAACCGATCTCGAAATTTTTCCGAGAATACTCGATTTAGTTCGTCCTTCTTCGAATTTTGAAAATGCCAATTCTTCAACGGCCGTAAAAGAATATTTCAAAAAATTATCAGCAAAAAGAGCTTTTTGGCCCTCGCTAAGATTTTTAAACCCCTCAACCGAATCAAGATCTTCTTTTTTAATTCCCAGACTAGACTCAATCGCCTTAAATTTCTGGTCTAAAAACTCCGCTTTATTATATCTATCGCCCTCGGGTTGTTTTTTTACTTCTAAACCAGGCTTTTCCAACATTTTTTAGATTATAAACCCAAAATGTTATTTTTGTCAATCTCCACGAGCTTTAGCCCGTGGAGATTGACAATTAGTCGACCGACCAGTTTTAATCGCCCAATAAGGCGCTCTAATCTTTTCCTCTTACCAATAATATTAATACTTAAGAGACGTCCAAAACTGATAAATCTCATAGCGTCGGTCTCTAGAACCGGCGCTCAAGCGGGCGCGGTGGACGGGATTTGAACCCGCGATCTCCTCCGTGACAGGGAGGCGCTTTACCGGGCTAAGCTACCACCGCATTAGACTGATATTAATTTAACTCAAAAGTAAATAAAAGTTAAGGGCTGCTAACTTTTTATTATTTTTACAAAATCCGCCTCGCTTAAAACGGGAATTTCCAGCTTTTTGGCTTTTTCCAGTTTCGAGCCCGGTTCGGAGCCGGCGACGACGTAAGAAGTTTTTTTAGTTACAGATTCTGAAGCTTCGCCGCCCAAGGCGCGGATTTTTTCTTTGACTTCTTCGCGCGGCATCGAAGAAAGGCTTCCGGTCAAAACGAAAATTTTCCCTTTCAATTTGGAACTTTTGGCGCCGGTAGGAATTTCTATTTCTATTCCGGCATTTTCCAGTTTTTTTAAAAGCTTCAAATTTCTCGGTTCAGCGAACCATTTGATGATGCTTTCGGAAACTTTCGGCCCGATGCCGGCCACGCTCTCCAGACCGGCGGGCGGGATATTTTTATAGAAATCCGCTATCGCCCCGATTTTCGCCTCTTTGCCCTTATAGGAAGAGAGGAATTTCTGGGCCAAAAGTTCGGCGGTTTCTTCGCCGACATGCAAAATCCCCAGGCTGTAAATAAATTTCCTGATAGGGATTTTTTTCTTGGCCCGGATTTCGCCGGTTATTTTTTGCGCCGATTTTTCCCCGAATCTCGGCAGGGCGGCGACATCCCCTTTCTCCAGAGTGAAAATATCGGCGGCGTCGGAAATCAGCCCTTCATCCAAAAATCTGTCGATAATCTTGCCGCCCAAGCCGCGGATATCGAAAGCATCCTGAGAAACAAAATGCTTCAGGGATTCCCTGTTTCGCGCTCCGCAATTCGGGTTCGAGCACCGGTAGTAAACTCCTTCCCGGATTATTTTCGAACCGTCAATCGGGCAAACCTTGGGCATTTTAAATTCTTTTTCTTTTCCCGTTCTCATATTTTTTATCACTTTCGCGACTTGCGGAATAACGTCTCCGGCGCGGCTGATGATAACCGTGTCGCCTATTCTGACGCCGAGCCTTTTAATCTGGTCGTAGTTGTGGAGGGTGGCGTGGGTGATGGTTATTCCCCCGAGTTCGACCGGTTTTAAAACGGCGACGGGAGTCAGCGTCCCGGTTCTTCCTACCTGGACTTGTATGTGTTCAACCACGGTCGTGGCTTCGCGGGGAGAAAATTTATAGGCAATGGCGGCGCGGGGCGCTTTGCCGATAACGCCGGCATCCTCGTAAAGTTTGTTGTTGTTCAAAATAATGACAGTGCCGTCTATTTCGTAATCTATCGCCTGGTCGCGGCGTTTAGCCCAATAGTCGCGGAATGAAAAAATTTCTTTCAGGCTGTTGGCGGGCTTGTTATTCTTTCCGGTTTTAAAGCCGAAAGCTTTCAAAAGCAGGTGCTCTTCCTCGTGGGTTGTCTGGCCGAAATCATTAATGATGTCGTATTGGAAAGAATCCAGTTTTCGGCTGGCGGTTACTTTCGGATCCAGCTGCCTGATGGAACCGGCGGCCATATTGCGCGGATTGGCAAAAACTTTTTCGCCTTTTTTTTGTTGCTCCTTATTTATCCGCTCGAATTCTTTTTTGCCCATATAAACT
>JAVHRF010000008.1:0-6011 GCA_036171515.1 Minisyncoccota bacterium
GGTCGCCATTGCCCGCGAAGCGGCCGATATAATTTTAATGAAAAGCGGCCTAGAGGTTTTGCTCGAAGGCGTCAAAGAAGGCCGGAGGACTTTCGGCAATACGATGAAATATATTTTCAACGCCACCAGTTCCAACTTCGGTAATATGATTTCGGTGGCCGGCGCCTCTCTGCTTTTGCCTTTTTTACCCCTTCTTCCTTCGCAGATAATCATTTTAAACTTCTTAGGAGACATTCCTTCCGTCAGCATTGCTTCGGATAACGTCGACGAAGAATATCTCAGAAAGCCGAAACGCTGGGATATCAAAGCTATTGCAAAATTCATGCTGCCGTTCGGCATTTTAAGTTCCTTTTTCGATTTTGCCACATTTTTCCTCCTTCTTTATCTGCTTAATGCGAACATTGCCAGTTTCCGGGCCGGCTGGTTCGCCGAATCTCTTATCACAGAGGTATTGGTAATTTTCGTCATCCGGACCAAAAAATTGTTCTTCCAATCGCATCCGGGCAGGCTTTTGTTCGCCACCGCTATTTGTTCAATAGTCGCTGGCCTGGTTTTGGTTTTCACTCCCATTGCCGGCTTATTGGGATTTGAAAATCCGCCCCTTTGGTTTTACGGCATTATTTTGATTATTGTTTTCGCTTATTTGTCGCTGGCGGAATTAATTAAAGGGATTTATTATAAAAAATTGGAATCGCAATAAAATGTTGGGCTACCTTATGGATAAAATAAAAAGTTTTTTGATTGTTGCCGCGGTGGTTGTTTGCGCGATGATTCTATTCAGCGCCTACGCGATAATAGTTTCGCCAAGCAGAATTTTGAGGCCTCTTGCCCCGGCGGTGTCGTCCCAGGCTTCGTCAACGGCGACGATTGATGGCCGCCAATTTAAATTGCATTTGGCGGTTAATCCGATCGACCAGCAAAAAGGGCTTTCTGTTTTTGATTCTTTGTCTCAGGACGAAGGAATGCTTTTTGTTTTTCCGACTTCAAGCTATTACGGATTTTGGATGAAGGATATGAAATTTCCCATAGATATCCTCTGGATACAAGGTGATACGCTGGCCGGCTTTCAGGAAAACGCTCTCGCGCTCGACGTTAAAAATCCGGACAATCTTCCTGTCTATAATCCTCCGGAGCCGGTTAACGAAGTTTTGGAAATAAACGCCGGTTTGGCGGAAAAATACGGCTTTAAGGCGGGGGATAAAGTTTTCGTCAAATTAGCCAACTGATTTTTACCGGTTTTATTTTTTTAAAACGGCGTTATAATTTAATTATGGCAATAAAAATAGCGATTAATGGATTCGGAAGGATAGGCCGCTTGTTCTTCCGGCAGGCTTTTGAAACGCCAAGCTTGGAAGTCGTGGCCATCAACGATTTGGGCGACATAGAAAATCTGGCATACCTCTTGAAATACGACACCGTTTACCGCGTTTACGACCAGGAAGTTTCTTTTAAAAAAGACGCTTCGGGAGTCGGCGGAGTTTTGACGGTCGGAGGAAAGGACATAAAATTTTTTCAGATAAAAGACCCGTCTCAATTGCCCTGGAAATCATTTGATATCGACATCGTGGTTGAATCGACGGGCGTTTTCGATTCTTACGAAAAGGCGAAGGTTCATCTGGCGGCCGGCGCCAAAAGGCTGGTGATTACCGCTCCGGCAAAAGACCCTGACGTTGAAGGAAAAACGGTTTTGATGGGCGTTAACGAAATGGATGCCAAGTCGACGCTGATGACTTCAAACGGCTCCTGCACGACAAATTCCGCTTCGCCGGTGATTCAGGTTTTATCTAAAAATCCCGGCATCCAAAAAGCTTTTCTTTCGACGGTTCACGCCTATACCGCCACCCAAAGCGTTGTCGACGGTCCGGTTAAAGGCGCCGATTTCCGGCGCGGGCGGGCAGCGGCCCAAAACATCGCTCCTTCGACTACCGGCGCGGCTATTGCCGTGACACGGGCGATTCCGGAACTGGCGGGCAAATTTGACGGTGTCGCTTTTAGGGTGCCGGTAGCGGCCGGCTCGATTTCCGACATAACTTTTTTGGCTAGCCGCAAAACTACTCCCGAAGAAATAAACGACATCTTAAGAAAGGCGTCCCAGGACCCGAATTGGCAGGGGATTTTGAAAGTTTCCGACGACCAGCTTGTTTCTTCTGATGTCGTCGGAATGCCTTACGGCGCCATCGTGGACGCCCGGCTGACTAAAGTCGTTGACGGCGATTTAGTCAAAGTTCTTTCCTGGTATGACAACGAAGCCGGTTATGTTTCTACTTTAATTAAGCATGTTCTTAGGGTTGGCGAGTTTTTGCAGTAGCAAGTTATCTCTTGGCTTTTAAGATAGTCAAATTTTCGTCAAAATTTGACATTTTTAATTTTATTTTTATAATAGAATCAGCGTTTAAACAAATAAATAAGGGAGGAAAAAATGCTGCATTTAATCAGTTTTTTAGGTTTTGGTTTGCCTATAGTGTTTGGCAAAATAGCACATGACGGACAGCTGAGAATTGGCCAATCAGAATGGAATGAATCGCAAAAAAAAGCAGAGACGGAATATCAGCTCGCGGAGAAGGACAAGGAAATTTCAAGATTAAAAGACGAGATTATAAATTTAAAAAGCAAACTTAGCGATTGCCGGAAACAGGCTAAGCCCGAAGAAGACGAAAGCAAACTTGAGCCCTGGAAAGGCTGGAGCAATACGAAATACTGAATATAAATTTAACCCCCTGTAAAAAGGGGGTTTTAAATTGCGGACGTATTTATTATTAATTAATCCAGCTCTTGTTTGGGAATCTTGAGCCGTTCGTAGAGTTTTACTTTCCTTAATATATAAAGGGTTCCGCTGGTTACGATAGCTCCGAAAATCGCTATTTCGATAAGGCCCAAGCCAACCAAGGCGCCAATCGCGGCTGTAAACCAGACAATGGCGGCGGTAGTCAGTCCCTTCACTCTTTCGCCTTCTTTTATTATGATGCCCGCTCCTAAAAAACCGATGCCGACCACAATGTTGCCGGCCATTGACAGAAAACCGCTGTTTCTGGCGATAACATCGGGGAGATTGGCGTCGGAAACAGCGACTAAATACGGAAGGGTTATCGATGTTATCGCGAAAATTGCCGCGCCGACCGCGACAACCATCGTTGTCCGGATGCCGGCTTCTTTTCCGATTACTTCGCGCTCGAATCCGATAATCGCTCCGAGAACTAAAGCCACGACGATTCTTATCGCCATTTGCTCAAAAGACAGCATCGAGTTATAATCACCGTAATGAGGCATATATCCATTTTAGAAGATACGTATTTCATGTCAATTAAAAATAATAATTTGAATATTTACCGATTTTTTTCTAAATTAACTTTATGAGAATTTTATCCGGCGAAATAATTAAAAAGGAAGGAGAAAATGTTTCGATGTCTGGCTGGGTCGCGGCGCGCCGGGATCACGGCAAAATTGTTTTTATAGACTTAAGGGACAGGCGGGGGATAACCCAGATAGTTTTCACTCCCAAAAATAAAGAAGTTTACGAAGAAGCCCAGAAACTAAGGCCGGAATGGGTGATTGAAGTGGAAGGAAAAGTCGGCCGCCGCCCGAAGGGAATGGAAAATCCCGAGCTTCCCAACGGCGAACTGGAAATCCAGGTTGAAAAACTGGCGGTTTTAAACACGGCCGAAACGCTGCCTTTGCCGATAGATAATGCCGGCTACGAGATAAACGAAAACATCAGGCTGCAATACCGGTATCTTGATTTGCGGAGAAGGCGGCTGCTTAATAATCTGGAGCGGCGGCACCAAATAATCCAACTGGTCAGAAATTCTTTATCGAAAGAAAATTTCATCGAAATCGAAACCCCGATTTTGGGAAAATCCACTCCTGAGGGAGCGAGGGATTATTTGGTTCCTTCCCGGATTCAGGCGGGCAAATTTTACGCCCTGCCCCAGTCGCCTCAGCAATACAAACAGCTTTTGATGGTGGCGGGAATGGAAAGGTATTTCCAGGTGGCGCGCTGCTTCCGGGACGAAGATACCCGCGGCGACCGGCAGCCGGAGTTTACCCAGCTTGATATGGAGATGAGCTTCGTTAAACGCGAAGACGTTATGGAGCTTAACGAGAAACTGCTTATCGATGTTATTAAAAATTTCTATCCCGATAAAAAAATCCAGGAAGAGCCTTTTCCGAGGCTTTCTTATCGGGAAGTGATGGAAAAATACAAAACCGACCGGCCGGATTTGCGAAAAGACAAAAATAATCCGAATCTGCTGGCGTTTTGCTGGGTAATAGATTTTCCGTTTTTCGAGAAAACCGGCGAAGATGGCAGCGGCAAACCGGGTTGGACTTTTACGCACAATCCTTTTTCGGCGCCCAAACCGGAATATATGAAAGATTTGCTTGAGCATAAAAACATCAGCGACATTTTGACCACTCAGTACGACGTCGTTTTGAACGGTTTTGAAATCGGCGGCGGAAGCATTAGAAACCATCAGCCGAAAGCGCTGGAATCAGTTTTTGAAATAATGGGATACGAGAAAGAAAGAATAAAAAATAATTTCGGCCATATGCTCGAAAGTTTCTCGTACGGAGCGCCTCCTCACGGCGGCATCGCCTGGGGGCTAGACCGGCTGGTGGCGATTCTGCAGAACGAACCGAATATCCGCGAAGTCATAACTTTCCCCAAAACCGGCGACGGGCGGGATTTGATGATGAACGCGCCAAGCGAGGTCGAGGAAAAACAGTTGAAAGAATTACATATCAAAATAACAAAATAATGGATAAAAATTTTGAAACGGAAAGAACTTTAATTTTGCTAAAAACAGACGCTCTGGACAGGGGTATTACGGGAGAAATCATATCCCGCTTTGAGCGTTTGGGCGTTAAAATCGTCGGGCTTAAAATGCTTCTTTCCTCAAAAGCAATGGCGGAGAGGCATTACACCGACGACCTGGCGAAGAGGCGTGGCGAAGAAGTCAGGAAAAGAATGATTAATATGCTTACTTCCGGGCCGATAATCGCGATGGTTCTGGAGGGAGTCGAAGTAGTCGAAGTCGCCAGAAAAATAGTCGGATCCACCGAACCGAAAAGCGCCGCTCCGGGAACTATCCGGGGAGATTACGCCCACGTTTCGTTCAGATACGCGGACGAAAAAAATATAGGGGTTTATAATTTAATCCACGCTTCGGCTTCCACGGCGGAGGCGGAAACCGAAATAAATGTCTGGTTTAAGCCGGAAGAGCTTGTTTCCCATAAGCCTTCGTATACTCGTTTTACTATTAACGAATAAAATTATTAAACCGGCCGCAAAAGATAAATATAGAAGCTCCCTTCAGGGGAGTTTTTTGAACGCTCTGACTACCGGGTCGAGGTCTCCTTTCATAATATCTTCAAGGTTGCTCCATTTTTTGCCGATGCAGTGGTCGGTTATCCGGTTTTGGGGGAAATTATAAGTCCTTATTTTTTCGGAACGGTCGGCCGAACCGATTTGCTCGCGGCGCATTTCGCCGATGTTGCCGGATGCTTTCTGCTGTTCTATGTCGTAGAGTTTGGCGCGGAGCACTTCAATGGCCCGTTCGCGGTTGGCATGCTGGGACCGTTCTTCACGCGAAGAGATGACGATACCGGTCGGCTTATGCAAAATTCTTACGGCCGTTTCGACTTTATTGACGTTCTGGCCTCCCGGCCCGCCGGCGCGGGAAAAAGTTATTTCCAAATCGTTCGGGTTGATATTGATTTCTTTAGCTTCGACTTCCGGAAGGATGGCAACCGAAGCGGTTGAAGTGTGGACCCGGCCGGCTTTTTACGTTTCCGGAACTCTTTGGACGCGATGCACTCCGGACTCCTGTTTCAAATCATCGTAAACTCCGGCCCCGCTCATTTCGGCGACCAGGTTTTTGTAGCCGTTCAATGACGTCGAGCTGGAATCCAGCAATCTGAAACTCCATCCGCGCTTGACGGCGTAGCGCTGGTACATTCGCGCATCACCATAAAGAACAGCAGCAAAGCCAAGGCCGTGCTTTTCGTTGCAACGC
>JAVHRF010000009.1:0-5871 GCA_036171515.1 Minisyncoccota bacterium
CGCCTTCGGCGTTTAAATATGAAAAAGCGGCTATTATCAGATAAATAGCGGCTGTCGCGATAAAAAACGCGAATACCCAGCCGACGATGTTCCATATAAGTTTTATCATATCGTTGGCGTTTTGAGGCAGGGCGGCAAAAGCCAGGCTGGCGGCTGACAGGAATAAAGTTATTACCAGAGCCGGCATCCTTTTGTTTATAAAATTCATATTTTTATTATAATCGTTTTACTCATAAAATTAAGTCGCTCGGTCTGAATAACAGCCCTGCCTACCGGTAGGCAGGTTCGCTCTTATCCATCCCTCGCTTTTAATTTTAGCTTTTTTAAAATAAAAAACAAAGCCTCCGTAAAATCAGAGACTTTATTTTTTATAGCGCGAATAATTTATTATTTTATCACGCCACCCGCGTTACCTCCGGTAATTCCGACAACCGCGACGACAATCAATTTAGCCAAGGCGCCAATAACTATAGCGACGATGGCGTAAATCAATTCATTCTTAGCTGTTTTGATTTTTTCTTCATCGCCTCGGGCGGTTAGATAACTGAAAGCCGACAGTAATATAAAAACAACGCCAAACAGAATAAGCACCACGAATATCCAATTTATTAAGTTGTTTACCGTGCTAAGCAATGTACTAATTCCTCCTGTCCCGGAAACGGGGGAAGCGGTAGGGGACATTCCTTGCGCGAAAGCCAATAAAGGTAGCAGAGAAATTGAAATCGCTATTAAAGGGTCTTTAATCTTTTTAATCATTTTTTGGATTCTTGTATTATTCGACCTTTTGTAAATTATAGCTTAAATCCGTTTTCAATCAAGCGCCTAAAATGCTTTTGACGACCAGGATTATCGAGTCGGCTAAAAGGACGACGGCAACGCCGATGGCGGCGTACATAATGGTTTTTCTGCCTTTGGTGAATTTTTCGGGGTCGCCGCCGGCGGTAAGCATCTGGAAAGCGCCGTAAATAATGGCTATCGCGCCTATCGGAACGGCGATAACTACGAGATTGCTTAAAACCTTAGGAATAATTTTCTGGATGGTGTCCACGCCCAGGGGGTTGAGAAGACCGCCGCCGGTTCCGGCTCCGGTGCCTGCGCCAGTCCCGGCTCCGGCAAGCGCTTTTGGAATAATATTTATAAGCCAGTTTATCATTGTTTTATTATATTTTATTTAGATTGCCATGAAAAGTCGGATTTAGGCTGTTTGAATTTTGGCTATTGGACGGTTGTTTTGGTGGAGCAGCTGAACCGTGACCAGCTCCAGCTTGAGTCGCTGCCCCGGATAGTCGTGGTTCCGATTAGCCACATAAAGGTGTTGATGATAGTAAAGCTCGCCAGAGCGATAATCACGCCGATAATGGCGTAAATAATAGTTTTTTTACCCTGTTCCAGGCGGCTAGGCGAGTCGCCGGAAGTCATTATGTAAAAACCGCCGATAACTATGGCGATGGGCGCCAAGACTTCGACGACCAGCGTGAAGCCGAAAGAAATGAGGTGTTGGCCCAAAGTAAAAAGATTGCATAAGCTGCACTGCGGTATTGCCGTTCCCGGTCCGCAAGGGACAAGAGATTGCCCCCAGCTCCAGAAAACAGAAGCCGAGCTTATTAAAGGAGAGGTTAAAACAAAAATAGTCGAGAGACTTATAATTAACTTAAAAGTCTTTTTCATTTATTTAATTATATAACAGGTAATTCTTAATTCCACAAGCCTAGTATTGATTGAAGATTTATGAATAACGTAATCAGAATGGCTTAATCATCGTCCCGATAACCCGAAAAAAACTGATTTACGAATTAAGAATTATGATTTAGGAATGTTATTTATTGAGAAGCGATGCTTAAGGAATAAAAAATTCTAATCCGCCGGCCGGCGGACTCGCCCGCCTTTGGCGGAAAATCTTAATTATTTTTTTCTATCTCTAATTCCTAAATTCTATCTACTGAGTCCTTTTACTGTCCTTGCGCCTGGAGCTGCAGCGATTGCCCTATTTGGCTGACCTGGCTTTCGGCCTGATTGAGGGCGGTAGTCGGATCGGTAACGCCGTTTAGAACATTTTTGACGGCGTTTGACAGTATGGCGCCGGTTTGGGTTTCATTCGGAGTCGGCCATGATTTGGCGGTAAGGGCCTGGCGGTTGAAAACGGAGGCGGACGGGTCGTTGATGCCTTGAGCGATTAAAGCCCGGAGGGCGGGCAGCTGATTTTCCGCTTTAAGATAGGAGGCTTCTTCCGTGTCGCTGGTTGTCAGGTAGGTAATAAAATCCCAAGCCCAGGAGGGTGCCTTGCTTTGGGTGGAAACAACCAGTCCCTGATAGTCGGCATAGCTGACGGGCTTAGCCGGATTAAATTGAGGAGCGGGGGCGATTTTGAAATTCAGGTAAGCATTTTTATTTTGAATAGTGCCGATGTCTTTGTTGTAAGCCAGCACCATGGCTACTTTGCCGGAAGCAAAGTTATCGAATGAATCGCCGAGATTGTCGTTCCAGGTGTAATCGGCTTTGTCGGGCGTAGCGAAATTAAGATAAAAATTAAAAGCGTTAAGGCCGGGGTTGTCGGTTTGGCTTTCGGCGAAGCTGGCCTGATAGCCGTTTGAACCTATCTGCGCCATATTGGCGCCGTATTGGAGCATCAGAAGGCTTAAAATATCTGGAGCGTAGTTGACTGTCAGCGAGGACCCGCCTAAGGCGATAGCGGCCTGATTAATTTGCCCTTTGGAGTCGGATTTTTTAAAAACCGGAACCAGCGCTTCTATGTTGCTCCAGGTTGGTGGCGCCAGGGCGACGTGGCCGGTATTAAACATATTGCCGTTATAAAATAAAGCGAGGGTGTCCATGTTTAACGGCAGGGCGTAAATTTGGCCGTTAAAAGTGAAATCGGAATTGACGACATCGGGGAAAAGGTTGCCGAGCTGGCTAATGTTGAATTGCTGGGAGCTGACGGGCGTGATGCGGCTTAAATTCTCCAAAAGCTGGCGGTTATTAATTTCAAAAATATCCGGTCCGTTCCCGGCGGCTAGCGCGTTTAAAAGAGTAGCGTCGTAAGAATTAGCGTTGACACTCGGGTATTTGACGGTAACGTTGGGCCGGAAAGCTTGATAGTCGGTGATTATCTGGCTCCAGACGCTCGCGTCCTGAGTTCCCCAGACAGTAAGCTGGTATTGGCCGACTTTTGGCGCTGTCGAGCCGCCGAGCATAAATGCCAGTACGACGATAACAATAACCAAAGTGCTGCCGCCTAAAATAATTATTTGTTTTTGGGTTAATTTGATGGGCATTATATTAAGACGACTCCGATTAGCCGGTCGCCGGCGTTTAGGTTCATGATTCTGACCCCCTGCGCGGCGCGGCCGGTGGTCCTGATGCTGGAAAGATTGGTTCGCAGTATCTGTCCCTTGGCGCTTAAAGCAAAAATTTCTTCCTGTCCGGAAATTATTCGGCCGCTGATTATCGGGCCGACTTTTTTGGTTATGTTGGCGGTCTTGATGCCGCTTCCGCCGCGGTTTTGGATGCGATAATCCTTCAAAGGAGTCTGCTTGGCGAATCCGTTTTGCATTACCGCCAAAAAGCTGGCGTTTTTCTCTCCATTTTTAATTATATCAAAACCGGTAACGTCGTCTTCTTTTTTAATTCTCATTCCGATGAACCCGGCGGCGTTCCTGCCGATTGGCCGCGCCTGGCTTTCCTTAAAGCGGATTGATTTTCCCAGGGCGGTTGCGATTATTATTTCATCCTGGCCGCTCGATAGTTTGGCTCCTATCAAGGCGTCACCCTTTTTGATTTTAATGGCGATAATACCGGTCCGCCTGATATTCTGGAATTCCGACAAAGGCGTTTTTTTAATCAGGCCTTTTTTGGTGACCATAACCAAGAATTTGCCTTCCTGGTTTTTGGCTTCCGGATAGGCGACAATAGCGGAAATATTTTCTTCGGGAGGCAGTTCCAGAAAATTATGAATGGCTTTTCCTTTCGAGGTGCGGCTGGCGGCAGGAATTTCGTAAACTTTCGTCTGAAATACCCTTCCCAAAGAAGTGAAGAATAAAATATTGTCGTGGGTGCTGGCTTTTAGGAAATGGGTCAGAAAATCCTCTTCATTCACTTCTGAGCCGATAAGCCCTTTCCCGCCCCGACTTTGCGATTTGAAAGTGTCGGGCGGCAGCCGCTTAATGTAGCCATCATGCGAGAGGGCGATAACCGCTTCTTCTTTGGGAATCAAATCTTCTTCTTTAAACTCTCCGATGCCGGTTGAAACAACCTGGGTGCGCCGGCCTTCGCCGTATTTTTGCTTTAATTCCTCCAGTTCGCTTTTGATGATTTTTAAGATTTTAGCCGGGCTTTTAAGGATTGATTCCAAATCTTTTATCAAAGCCAGTTTTTCTTTTAGCTCTGACTCGATTTTTTCCCTTTCCAGAGCCGCCAAGGTCTGGAGTTTCATTTCCAGTATCGCAGTCGACTGGATGTCGCTTAATTTGAAAATCTTCATCAGGTTTTTATGCGCCTCGTCCCTGTTCGCCGATTTTTTGATGGTCTTGATAATTTGGTCTATCGATTTCAGCGCCTTGGAAAGGCCGATTAAAATATGGGCGCGCTCCTGCGCTTTCCTGAGGTCGAATTCGGTGCGTCTTTTAATTACGATTTTACGGTAAGAGAGATAAGCGGCCAGAATTTCTTTAAGGGAAGAAACCTGGGGCTGGAGACCGTCGGCCAAAACAAGCATGTTTAAATTGAAATTCTTCTGGAGGTCGGTGTATTTGAAAAGCTGATTCAGTATTTTTTGCGGCGGAGCATCGTTTTTAAGTTCGATAACGATACGGAGCCCTTCTTTATCGGATTCGTCGCGGACGTCGCGGACACCTTCAATTTTTTTGGTTTGAACCAGCTCGGCGATTTTAATAATGAGTTCCGATTTGTTTACTTGGTAGGGAATTTCGGTGATGACGATGTCGAACTGGCGGCTTTTCTTTTCGACGATTTCCGCTTTTCCCCGCGTGGGAATATTGCCCCGCCCGTTTTGGTAGGATTCGATAATCGCTTTTTGGTCGAAAATCAATCCGCCGGTCGGGAAATCAGGTCCTTTGACGAATTTCGGAACGAGCTCCTTGTTTCCGGCATCGGGATTATCGGCCAAGTATAAAGTAGCGTCGATAATTTCGACCAGATTATGAGGAGGGATGTTGGTGGCCATTCCGACGGCGATGCCGTATGAGCCGTTGATTAAAAGATTAGGCAGTTTGGCCGGCAAGACATTAGGCTCTTTCAGCCGGGCATCGTAGTTGGGCTGCCAGTCAACGGTGTCTTTTTCAATATCAACCAAAAGTTCGCCGGCGATTTTGGAAAGTTTGGCTTCGGTGTAGCGGTAAGCGGCGGCGCTGTCGCCGTCAATCGAGCCAAAGTTTCCCTGCCCGTGGATAAGCGGATAGCGCAGCTGGAATTCCTGGGCCATTCTGACCATCGCGTCGTAAACGGAAATATCGCCGTGAGGATGGTATTTGCCCAGGACTTCGCCGACGATATTGGCGGATTTCCGGAATTTGGCCTGGTAAGTCAAACCGCTTTCCCACATCGCCCAAAGAATGCGCCGATGCACGGGCTTCAAGCCGTCGCGGACGTCCGGCAGGGCGCGGCCGACAATCACCGACATCGCGTAATCAAGATACGATTCCTGAAGCTCGGCGGTTATTTCGCGGTTTTCGTTTTTGTTTCCGGCAGGCTTTTGGTTTTTGTCGGCCGGCTGGCGGTTTAGTTTTTCTTTTTTAGCCATTTTATTTTTGCGGAGGGTTAATTATATATTGCCGCGGCGAACTTAAAAATTGGAAAATATTCTGGATTTTTCCCGATAGCGCGTCGCCGATTATTTTAAAGCCGTTTTTAAAGGTG
>JAVHRF010000010.1:0-1334 GCA_036171515.1 Minisyncoccota bacterium
CGACCGGGAGGCGATGATCCGTTTGAAAACCGCCGCCGAAGCTGTTTTCGGCCAACGGGCGGACACCAGGATTTATAGCCCGCACCTGACACTCGCCAGATTTAGGGAAGAGGAGTTCGGCGCGTTCCCCCAAAAGACCATGGACGAAAAAATTAAATGGGAGATGGAGGTTAATTCCGTCGTGCTCTACGAATCCAAGCTGTATCATTCCGGTTCGGAGTATGAAATACTCAAGGACATTGAGCTGACCGGCAAAAAGTAATATGGAAAAAATCAACGCGAAATACGACAGGGATTTGCAGCTTTTGTTTAAAGATAAATACAAAGAACACTGGCAGGCGGAGTTTCTGAAAGACGCGGAGCGGGTAAGACGGGGAGAGCCCCTCGATTTTGTCATAGGCTGGATGCCCTTTCTGAAGTGCCGGATTGATTTGCGGTACACGCCTCTTATCCCGAGGCCGGAAACGGAATATTGGACGGAGAAGGCTATCAAGGAAATTCGCAAACGGAAAAACGCCAAAGTGTTGGATGTTTTCTCCGGCTCCGGAGCTATCGGCATTGCCGTTTTGGCCCACGCGAAACACGCGAAGGTGGATTTCGGCGAATACATCCCGGTTTTGGTTAATCAAATAAAACTGAATTTACGCTTGAACAAAATTTCGACAAAACGGTATAAAGTGTTTAATTCGGATGTTTTTAAGAACATCCGCGGGAAATACGATTTTATTCTGGCCAACCCGCCGTATATCCCGCTTGCGCGGAAAGCCAAGGTTCATCTGTCGGTCGTAAAATACGAGAAAAGCTCTTCGCTCTGGGGAGGAAGGGACGGGCTTTATTTTATTGCTAAATTTTTGAATGGCCTCCCAACGCATCTTTTGTCTGGCGGGGAGGCCTGGATGGAGTTCGATATGCCGGAAAAAGCGAAAATAGAAAGGCTTATCCGGCGAGCCGGACTCCGGTGCCGTTTTGCCAAAGACCAATACGGCAAATGGAGGTGGGTTAGAATATCGCTTATAATGGGTAAATGATTAATTACGATGATTTTTCGAAAGTGGAACTTCGGGTTGCGAGGGTTCTGGAGGCAATCCGGGTGGAAGGCTCGGAAAAGCTTATAAAGATGCAGTTGGACGCGGGGGACAAGGACGAAGCGGGAAACCTCGTTAAACGGCAGATTCTGGGCGGGATAGGCAAGTTCTATGAGCCCGAACAATTGATCGGCAAGGAAATTGTCGTAGTCGTGAATCTTGAGCCAAGGAAGCTTATGGGCGAAGAGTCGAATGGTATGCTCTTAGCCGCGAGCGATGAAAACGGTATTTCCGTATTAACTCCGGACA
>JAVHRF010000011.1:0-5822 GCA_036171515.1 Minisyncoccota bacterium
CGGCCGTGGCCTCTTCGCGTACGAGGTTCCATGGAGCGGAATCCCGTACCGAAAGCCCTTCGGGCCTTGACCATTCATTCTCTGCCTCATAACGGGGGCTTTCTGGTGCGTGGGTAGATTTTGATTATTCAAAACTTAAAAAGCGGCTTAAGCCGCTTTTTAAGTTTTTACTGTGCCGCGGGAGGGAATCGAACCCCCGACGCCAACTTCTTCAGAGTTGCGCTCTACCACTGAGCTACCGCGGCATTATTTATTTGCATTATAAATATACCAAAAGCTGTTTTTTTTTCAAATAAGAGTGATTGCTGGGTAGAACAAAATCTGCTATATTAAGAAATATGACGGTTTGTAAATTATGCGGAAAAAAATTTAAAGATTATCAAAACAAAAACAGAACGCGATGCGGATCATGCAATACTAAAATCAGGCGGTACCGGGCAAAGTCTGCGGCCGTTAAATATCTTGGCGGCAAATGCATGGTGTGCGGCTGGAAAGGAAATCAAGCCGCGCTTCAATTTCATCATAATAATCCCAAAAAGAAAGACTTTGTTATTGGCAATGTCGCAAATAAAAATTGGGAATTAATAAAATCAGAACTTAACAAATGCGTGCTTCTTTGCGCTAATTGCCATGCTATTGAACATAGCACGAAAGACGACAAGCGATTCATTAAAGAAGCCGATAACTACCGCGGGAGGAAATTTGATTTTTAATTTTATCTTATGTCCCCTCGGAGGCCCGCCTGCGCAGGCAGGGAATTGCCCGCGACTCGCTTGCTCGCCGTCGCTCGCAACCGGTCTGGGCACCGCCTCACCCAGATTTTTTACTAAAAATCAGGGCTCCGGCGTTCAATTCCCTCCGTAAAACACGAAATTATTTATAAAATATTTGTCCCCTCGGAGGGAATTGAACCCCCATCAACGCCTTAGAAGAGCGCTGCTTTATCCGTTAAGCTACGAGGGGCTCTCCTTCGCCCCGGCTAATATTTTGCCAGAGCTTCGGACGAGCAAGAATTTTGTATTCGACAAAACCCTAAAACTTTTATACCTTAAAAATAGAAGATTAGCAAATGAACGGGCTGTCGTATACCGGTAGTACGCCTGCTTTGGGAGCAGGTAGACTGGGTTCGATTCCCAGCAGCCCGACAAATTATTATTTTATCAGCAAGTGAAGCTCCGTCGACAGAATCGTCGGCTTTTTTTTGGCGCGGAGAGAAACCACGTACCGAAAGCCCTGCGGGCTTTACGCCTTCATCCCCAGATAAAATCTGGGGCTTTCTGGTGCGGGGAAAATAATTTTTAAATTATTTTATTTAAAAAATCGCTGTATATTTTTTTGGTTGGCATATAATTATTTTAATGGTTAATTATCTAAAAAATATCATAAATTTTATCATAAAAAGATGGCTGCTCATCGGCATCGCCATAATTGCAATCGCCTTCTTCGGCTGGCTGATATTCGGCGGTTCAAAGCCGCCCATCCAATACGATAAAGTCCAGCAGGGAACCGTTGAATCGATAGTCAGCGTTACCGGCCAGGTCAAACCAGCCCAAAATATCGACCTTGCGTTTGAAAAGGGCGGACGGCTTAAAACTTTAAACGTTTCCGTAGGCGATCAAGTAAACGAAGGGGAAATTTTAGCAAGCTTGGATAACAGCGATATCCAGGCCCAGCTCGCCCAAGCCCAGGCAGACGTCAAATCTCAGCAGGCTATTTTGGATTCCCTGATAAAAGGTTCCCGCCAGGAAGACATAAATATCGCTCAGCTAAAGCTCGAGCAGGCCAAGCAAAACCTCGACAGCTATTACAGCCAGGCTCTCAATGTTTTAAACGACGCTTATTCGAAAGCCAACGACGCCGTCAGAAATCAGGCCAGCCCTCTTTTCACTAATGCCGACACCTCCAATCCCCAACTTACCTTCCTGGTCTCCAATTCCCAGACCCAAATTGATCTCATAAACCAGAGGATTCTGGCCGGAAACGACCTTACCTCTTGGTACGCTTCGCTCCAAAACGTCCAAGCCAATCCGACGAATGACAATATCGATAGCTCCCTCAACCAATCCCTTACTTATATATCCGACATCAGAATATTCCTAAGCACCGCCTTAAACGCCATAAATTACGCCGTTAACCTATCTTCGGCCACGGTAACCGCCTACCAAACCAGCGTCTCTACCGGACAGACGAACGTTAATACCGCCGCCACCTCCATCAACTCCCAGCTCCAGACAATCACTTCCCAAAAACTTACCGTCGCCCAAGACCAGAACCAGCTTGACCTGACCGTCTCCAGTTCCACGCCAGAAGCGATTCAAAACCAGGAAGGGGCGCTCGCGGCCGCGCAGGCGAATGCTCTTTACTACCGGTCCCAGCTGGACAAAACCATGGTTGCCGCTCCCTTCTCCGGAATAATAACCAAAGTCATTCCCAGCGTGGGAGATATTTTAACCGCCGGAGATCCGGAAATATCCCTTATCGGTTCCGGAAATTACCAAATCGAAACTTACATCGCCGAATCGGACATAGCCAAAATAAAAACCGGCGAAACCGCCGACGTCACTCTGGATGCCTACGGTCCCGACGTTGTTTTTGGAGCCAAAGTTATCAAAATAGATATTTCGGCAACGGAAGTCGAAAGCGTCGCCACTTATAAAACCACCCTTTTATTCGATAAAAACGACTCCAGGATTTTGCCGGGGCTGACTGCTAACGTTGATATTCTGTCCGACCGGAAAGATAACGTGCTTTACGTCCCGACGCGCGACATTATAGAGCAAGGAGGCCAGCGTTACATAAATATCATTACCGACTTGAAAAGCAACAAAACAAAGCAAGTCGAAATCACAACCGGACTTCAGGGTTCGGACGGCAGAACCGAAATAACCTCCGGGGCAAACAACGGAGATATGATTATTTCCGGTTAATTCCAAAATATGGATCCGCTCATACAAACCAAAAATCTCACCAAAATATATCAGGAAGGAGATTCTAAAACCATTGCCGTCGACAATATTTCGCTGACGATAGAAAAAGGCGAATTTGTTTCTATCGTCGGGCCTTCGGGCTCCGGAAAATCGACGTTAATGCATATTTTGGGATGTTTGGACAGGCCGAGTTCCGGCCAATATTTTTTTAAAGACAAAGAAGTCAGCTCTTATTCGGACACCGAGCTTGCCCTTATCAGAAATCAGGAAATAGGATTCGTTTTCCAGTCGTTCAATCTCCTGCCACGCTTGTCGGTTATGGAGAACGTAATGCTGCCGCTGGTTTACGGCGGAGTTCCCGAATCCCAGCGGATAAAACGATGCGAAAAAGCGGTTGATTTGGTCGGTCTCCACGAACGGGAAACATACCAAACGGCTAAGTTATCGGGCGGCCAAAAACAAAGAGTTGCCATCGCGAGGGCAATCGTCAATGAGCCGGCGGTGATATTCGCCGACGAACCAACCGGCAATTTAGATTCAAAATCCGGCGCGGTTATTTTGGAATTCCTGCAAAAACTTAACAAAGAAGGGCACACTATCGTTATCGTCACGCACGAAACTTACGTCGCCGAATCGGCCCGCCGGATTATCTCCATTAAAGACGGGAAAGTGGAAGAAGACAGAAAAGTCGCGAACCAAAGGATCGTTTCGAAAGACGCCATTATAAAATAAATGAACACTAAAGACACTTATAAAACCGCCGTCGAAGGGCTCTTGACCCATAAATCCCGCACCGCGCTGACTATTCTGGGAATCGTTATCGGCATCACTTCCATTACTTTAGTTATGTCGCTAGGCCAAAGCGCCCAAGACTTGATAGTGGGGCAGCTTAATACCCTCAGCCCCGAAAATATTTTTATTTTCCCCGGCGGCCAGCCGACAAACCTTTCCAGCGCCGCCAGCAGCCTGATAACAAATTCTTTGACGCAAAAGGACTATACCGACCTTCAGAATAAATCTAACGTGCCCGACGCCGTAAGCGTGATACCGATAGTTTTCAGTTCTCTTCCGGCGACGTACGGCTCTTATTATTATAATGCCACTCTTTTGGGCAGCACCGACGGCCTGATTAATATATTGAATTTGGCCGTTAGCGATGGCGAATTTTTTACCAATAACGACGTCTTATCCAAATCCAACGTAGCCGTCATCGGCCATAAAGTGGCTTCCGCCCTTTTCGGGCTTTCTTCTCCTGTCGGCCAAAACATTAAATTAAACAATAAAAATTTCCGTGTTGTCGGATTATTAAGCAGTGAGAACCAGTCTTCTTTCATTAATTTCGACGACGCGGCTATAATCCCTTATTCTACCGCCCAGCAATCCGTCTTAGGCATCAGATATTTTCAGAGAATTATTGTCCAGGCTTCTTCGGTAAGCACCATACCCCAGGTGGTCAAAGATGTTAATTTCCTCTTGCGCAGCAACCATAATATCACTGACCCCTCAAAAGACGATTTCCATATCGACACCCAGCAAGATTTAGTCAACACCCTCAGCACGATTACTAACGTGTTCACGGTTTTTCTGTCGCTAGTCGCCGCTATCTCCCTTGTCGTGGGTGGCATCGGCATTATGAATATAATGCTCGTTTCCGTCACTGAAAGGACGAGAGAGATCGGGCTGCGGAAATCTCTCGGGGCGACGAATCACGACATTCTGATTCAATTTTTATTTGAGGCTGTTATTTTAACCGTCATCGGAGGCGTCATCGGAATCTTAGCCGGAACATCATTAAGTTTCCTGATAACGCTTATAGCCAATAAATTTTACGCCGTCGGCTTTGTTTTTTCTTTCCCTTATTTCGGCGCTCTGCTGGGAGTCGGAGTTTCCAGCGCTATCGGATTTATTTTCGGAATTATGCCCGCTCGGCAAGCCGCCCAAAAGAGTCCTATTGAAGCCCTGAGATACGAATAATAGCGGTCGCCGCTCCCAGCCGAAACGTTTTAGGCTGTATTTTGTTATAATAAACAAGGATGATTAAAAATTCCGAAGAGCAAAACATCAGCGACCGGATTATCGGGCTTTCCGATGTCGAGGTCGAAGACCGCCTGGAAAAATTCGGCCTCAATATCGTCAATCCTCCGCTGGAAGTAAGCTTCCTGCGGATTGTCAAAGAAGAAATGACCGAGCCGATGATACTGCTTCTTTTGATAATAGGCTTTGTTTACAGCATTTGGGGAAACCTTCTTGACGCCATCACTATTTTTGTCATCATTTTAGCTTTGGTGCTGGCCGAGGTTTTCACCGAATACCAGGCCAAAAAGGCCATAACTTCCCTTTCTAAAATTTCCGCGCCTAAAACCAAAGTCTGGCGTAATAACGAAATAGCGGAAATAAAATCCGAGGAAGTCGTCCCGGGCGACATCCTTATCTTGCTTCCCGGCACCTATGTCGCCGCCGACAGCAAAATCCTTTCCGCCATTAGTTTTGATATCGACGAATCCCAGCTAACCGGCGAATCGTTCCCCCAGGAAAAAACCGCCGGAGAAGACATTTATGCCGGCACTCTTATTTTAAGCGGCGAAGGAAAAGCCAGAGTTTTCGCCACAGGAAGGAATACGAAAATCGGAAAATTGTCTTTTCTGGCTAGCCGGATAAAAGAGCCTAAAACTCCGCTGCAATTGGCGATGAAATCGCTGGCTAAAAAGCTCGTTTGGCTGTCGATTTTTTTCAGCGTCTTTATTCCCATTCTGGGAATTTTACGAGGCCAAAACTTCAGAGTAATGTTTCTGACGGGGCTGGCGCTGGCTTTTGCCGTTATTCCGGAAGAGCTGCCTATTATCGTAACAATGATTCTCGGTTTTGGCGCCTATAAGCTTTCGCAAAAGAATTTCC
>JAVHRF010000012.1:0-1321 GCA_036171515.1 Minisyncoccota bacterium
TACCGACGATTTCTTTGCGGCTTTTCAATGTTTATGGACCGCGCTCAAGAACCACTGGTACTTATGGCGCGGTATTTGGGACCTTTCTTGCCCAAAAGATTCACGGCGAGCCCTTTACCGTTGTCGGCGATGGCGCGCAGTCAAGAGATTTTACTTTTGTTACCGATGTTTGCGATGCTTTTATCAAAGCGGCCGAGTCCAAAATTTCCGGTGAAGTGTTTAATGTCGGGGGCGGTAAACCCCAGACAATACTGCGGCTAGCGGAACTTTTGGGCGGGGAAATAACCCGTTTGCCAAAAAGGCCGGGCGAGCCAGACATAACTCACGCTGACATTTCTAAGATTAAGAGAATGCTTAACTGGGCTCCCAAAGTTTCATTTGAAGAGGGCGTAAAAATTATGTTAGATAATATTGATTTTTGGAAAGACGCTCCATTATGGACACCGAATACTATTAGCGAAGCCACTAAGGATTGGTTTAAATTTTTAGGCAAGAAGGGGGCGGCCGATGACAACCAATAATGCCGCCATTAAAACTTTTAAGGAATTGGAAAAGCTGAATATTAAAACGACCGAAGATTATTTTGGGAAATTCTACAGAGTTTTAAGTCAGACAGAAGCATCCCTTACTTATCAGTCGCGCATAATATCAATGCCGGTAGACGTAGACCACGCTATCGAAAATGTCGTTGATTGTCTCACGGCAAATATCAGAATGAAGAAAAAGATTATGGCTGTCGGCAACGGCGGCTCGGCGGCGATTGCAATCCATACGCTTACTGATTGCGCCAATGCCGGCGGTTTAAGGACCATTGATTTTATGAGCCCCGCTCTTCTTACGTGCCTGAGCAACGATTACGGCTATGAAAATGTTTTCGCCAAGCCCATTGAAATTTTTGCCGATGAGGGCGATATTCTTTTTGCTATTTCAAGTTCCGGCAAGTCGCCAAATATTCTCAAGGCCTGTGAAGCGGCCGTTAACCGCAGTTGTAAAATTGTTACTTTTTCAGGTTTTAGTCCCGATAATCCGTTGCGGAAAGCGGGCTATCTCAATTTTTATGTTCCTTCAACTCATTACGGATTTGTGGAAATAGCGCATCAGGCATTAATACATTGCATTTTAGATTTTTTTCTTTCAATAAAAAAATCAGAGTAAATGATAAATATAAAATTACCATCCATCAAGGGTGGTTTTATTTTTGCTACGATTTGCAAAATTATTTCGTTTAATGTATAGTATGGGAAAAAATTCGCCCTTTTACAATTTAATTTTAGATGTCCGACATTTATAATCTATGCGAGGGAGGATGTGAAATGACACA
>JAVHRF010000013.1:0-1281 GCA_036171515.1 Minisyncoccota bacterium
CGCGACTGCGGCTTTCGCGATGGGGAAAGAGGGAATTAATTTTATTGAAAATCTGAAAGGTTTTGAGGGCTACATGATTGACCGGAACGGCATCGCGACTATGACTACCGGTTTTGAGGCGTTTACAAAAGAGGTGTTACAATAAAATCATGTTCAGATATATAGACAATTTACTCAACCGCATCACCATGTATCGTTTGATGCTTTATTATCTGATTGCCTTGTGGGCGGTTGCTTTTATTTTTTCTATTTTCGGAATTTTACCTTATGAATTATTCGGGATGGTTATTACGGCGGTTATCATTCTTTGCGTTTGCTGGTTGGCCAATACTATTTTGGCGGAAGCATTTGAGGCGCCAACAAACAGCGAGTCGGCTTACATTACCGCCTTGATTTTGATGGTTATTCTCACCCCTCTAATGTCGACCGATACGTATGCTTACGGCTTGTTTTTAGTGATGGTTTCCATCGGGGCGATGGCATCCAAATTTATGCTTGCAATCAATAAGAAACATATCTTCAATCCCGCGGCCTTTGGCGTGGCTCTGGTGGCCCTGGCCGGAGCATATTCCGCCAGCTGGTGGCTCGGGACAGCTGTCATGTTGCCGTTTGTTTTGGTCGGAGGATTTCTGGTTGTGCGAAAAATTAGACGAGCGGATTTAGTCGTCAGTTTTATCGTCGCGGCCTTTGCATCTGTTGTCGCCACAACATTGTTAAGGGGATTTAATCCTGTCGCCGCGGCCCAGAGCGCCTTTCTTCATTCGCCGATATTTTTCTTTGCTTTTGTAATGATTACGGAACCGCTAACCACTCCGCCGACCCGAACGATGAGAATTATTTACGGCGCGCTCGTCGGGGCGATATTTTCTCCGGCGGTTAATATCGGCGGGATTTATTCGACTCCGGAATTGACTCTGTTGGCGGGTAACGTTTTTTCGTATCTCGTCAGTCCGAAAACCAAAATGATGCTAAGGCTTAAAGAAATAATTCCGACCGGGACGGATTTATATGATTTTGTGTTTGCGCCCGATAAAAAATTAAAATTTAAAGCCGGGCAATATTTAGAATGGACGCTTAGTCATGACGGTCCCGATACTCGAGGCAATCGCCGATATTTTACGATTGCCTCCTCGCCGACCGAACCCGATATTCACCTGGGCGTTAAATTCTATCCCAACTCAAGTACTTTTAAGAGGGCTCTCGCCAATCTTAAAAGGAATGATGTTATTGTCGCTTCTCAACTGGCCGGCGAATTTACATTACCTAAGGATAAAAATAAAA
>JAVHRF010000014.1:0-5533 GCA_036171515.1 Minisyncoccota bacterium
GGCGAATTGATTGGCTGTATATCGAATTTAGACGAAGCGACTTGATAATTACCGGCTTTATCAAACGCCTTAGCCAGAATAGCATGCTCTCCGGGCTGTTGAACGGGCAATTTATACTGGTAATTTGTTAATTTATCGGGGGTTATGGTTAAGTAGTCTTGATTATCGACGCTAATCTTGTAGTAAGCTATTCCCGATGTTTTATCTGTTGCTTTAATAAAAATCGTCGGCGCCGGATTGGTAGGGTCGCTCGAGCTGGCAACGCTAAAACTGAACGAATCTGGAGGAGTGGTATCAATCTGGAATTTGAAATAAGCGGTGCCTCCCCAGCCGCTTGAGTCGTGCAACTGGACACCAAAATACCAAATACCATCAGCTAAACTCGTCAGCTCTTTTTGGTTTATCGGCGGTTGATAAAGAACGCTTGGAATTGAATAAGAGCTATTGCTTAAAATCGTGCGCGCGGCATCGACATCAGAAGGAATCTGCCAGCTCAATTTAACGTCATTCGATGCGTACCATTTAGTTTGATCAGGATGAGTCGGCGAAGAAATGACCGGCGCCAAGGGACCACTTGAAACACTTGATACTGCAATGCTTTGATTTCCTCCCGCGGCTGGCGGAACGCCAATCGCATATTGAGCTGACGGCAAGCCATTTTGATCTATTATATTAGTGCCTTGACCGTTATTAGCTAAAATCGATCCTGAAGCGAAAGACACGAGAGCGATTCCCGGGGCTTTAACCCGAAAATTAATTATTATAAGATTGCCGCTGCTTCCGGTAAATCCTGGATTAAAAATGATTCCTTGAAAATTGACTATGCCACTGACATTAGAATAAGTTGGGTCTTGGACCCAAAGACTGACAATTGAATTGGTTTTAGAAATTGAAGAGACACTAAGCTTATCTGCCGGGAAAGAAATGATGCCGGAGATCGCGTTGATTGATTGGTCGGCACTATTAACGTAAACAACGACCGGAATATTATCCCCGACTTCATAAGATCCGCTTTGATTAGAAAAAGAAAAAGAAGCGGTGGTGACAGCGCGAGCGGACGGCAAAAAAACTAATAAAACCGCCATAAGAACAACGATTAAAGATTTGTTTATTTTTTTGTTTTTATTATCCATATCGCAAAAACTATTACGATCAATGCAGCTAGTAGATAAAAAACGCTCCGCCAAAATCTGGAAATGGGATGTGTGGGCATAAGGGTTTCCACCCGGACATTGCCGTTATAATCAACGGCACGGACATAAACATAGTTCGAGAGAGACTGATCGCGTAAAAGGTACGGGCTCTCGGCTATTTGCCAGTCTGAATCGCTTATGCTTTGCCGCTGATAAAATGATTCTAACACGCCATACGAAGCGATGCCCGCTTCTTGATCTTGGGCGTTAAAAACAATAAACCATTTATTGTTAAAAATATTCGGGTTACGGCTTAAGATAATATTAAACGGGTCGGGAGGGTTATGATCGACCGTTGAGCTGGCTTGAGAAGACGAAGCGACTTCCTGCGTTGCCGGATTTATTGAAATTTGAAAATTAGCGGTCGTTAAAGGCGCCTGAGTTCCTTTGCCGTCGTTCAACAAGACGATGGCGTTTTTAAAATTAATTTCGGCGGTCCCTGATTGAAGCGGATTAAAAACTAAAGTAAAAATTTTTCCGGCTGAAGGATTTTCCTGGTCTGGCCGCAGAATCCCTTCAAATCCTCCTGGAATAATGCCGCTCCAAATAACAACTCCATCCTTGGATTGCGCGGGATGTGTTATCCATAAGTTTATAATTGAACCGCCGGTATAAATGCCCTGGAGGCTTAATTCGCCGGCCGAAAAATCAATTTCTCCCTGCGCGGCATTAACGATTTGACCCTGCGGGTCCAATAAAACATCAACGGTAAACGGCGCGTTTTGGACAATGATTTTATTTGAAGATTGTAAAATTAAAGAAGCGGCGTAAGCGTTATGAAATACAGAAAGTAAAATTATTAAAATTGGCAGCGAGGAAAAAATAAAAATCCTAAATTTTATTTTAGCCGAGCAAACCGATTTTATGAGCAAAGCGATTAAAAAAATATTTTTTTTCATAAATTAACCAGTCCAATAATAAGCCATAATGCTGAAATCGACTAAATCAACAGCTTTATTTCCGTCCAACAGAACGCTCGCCGGCGGGTTTGACTTGCCATACCAGTACGCTTCAATCGAAAAATCAACTATGTTGACGCGGCCATCGCCATTGAGGTCGGCTTTCGTGCTGCTTGTGCTATTTTTAATATCACTCATTCCAACGGCAAAACTTATAACATTGCTATTGTCGGTGATTAAATTACCATTGGCGGCGTTAGCTGAAGCGACGTGATCTCCAAATTCCAAAAGGGCTGTATTAAATTTCTTTAAATATTCTCCGTTTTCGTCGGCGGTTGTCGTCGCAAAATAATCTCCGCTTGAGTGAATGTTGATTACGATATCAGCGGATGGAACCGTCTGGCCAAAAAAAGTTATTGGGTTGCCCTGCTTAACGGCGCTTTTATCAACGCTTAGCGTCGGCGCCAGAAAAATTCCGCTCACTTCAGTGGTCGCGCCGCCGGTCAAACCGATTGAGAAAGTCCTTAAAACAGACCTGTTACCGTTTTTATCGGTAGCATAAAGCGAAAAAGTGTAGTTCCCTGAAGATAAATTAGAAACATCAATCTTAAAACCAGCGTTGTCGCTGGCAACCGCAGTAGCAACAACTTCGGCGTTTTTAAGCAATATAACTTGGCTGTCGGGATATGCGTATCCCGAGAAAACAGCAGCTGTGCCGACATTTGGAAGAGGCGATGAATAGCCACCCCCTCCGCCCCCGCCTCCCCCACCGCCGCCTCCCGATGGCGGAGGAGTAAAGATGCAAGCCGACGTGTTAAAAGTACAGTTGGAATTACAACTCAAACTTCCGCCCGAATAACCCAAGCTTTGACAAGAATTGGAACCTAAATCCGTTCCGTCGCATTGTTCGCCGGTATTGATAATATTATTGCCGCAAATTCCGTAGACTTGAGCCGTAACCGTTACGGTTGTAGCCAAAGCTAATTGAAAATTTAAAACGATAACTGTCAGCGCCGCTGCGCAAATCTTAAAAAATATTTTTAAAATACCACGCATTTCAATGAAGCGCGGGTGAGTTAGGCGCTTCCGCGCGCTTTCTTGATAATCCAATTATTATAACGGCGGACAAACCACGGCAAAACAATGACCAATATAATAATCGCGATTATAATCAGCAGAACATTCCAGGATATCAGAAACAGCCAATAGCTCTGGCTCGCGGCTTGGTTGGATTGCCCATAAGAAACATTCAGGACGACCTTGTATAAACCAAAATACCATCCATTGCTTTGCCAGTTAAGATTAAAAGAATTTGATGATTGGGGCAAGATAATCAGTCCGCCATGGTTAAAGGGCAAAGAATCAGCGAGGCCGCCGAAAATATTACGTATTTCAAGCGAACCCTGAGGCGTCAGCTCGACATTTCCCGTGTCGGTAAAATTAGAAACAAAATTTATCGGAAAACCGAGGGCGAAACGAGGACCACTTAAAACCAAAGAGCCAGATTCTTTAATATCGCCGGAAACGCGCAGATAAACCAGAATGCCGGCGCGGGCCGAAATCACGACCGCTTGTCCGCCGCTTGAGGGCGGAGCCGTGCTCCACCAAAAAACCGCGAAATGTCCGCCCGGAGGAGCATCGTTAGGGACGGCTATGGAAAAAGGAATTGTTTGGTTGCCGTTTGGGACTAACTTTACGGATTCGGGAACCTTAAACCATGACTGCAAATCGCTTGGATTGTCCAAAAAAACTCTTTCGCCATTTTTTTCCGTGAACATCTGAAATGACGGATAAAAAGTTTCCGGTTGATTGTCGTCATTTTTAAGGAACATCTCGCCCGTTATGGTTTGCCCGGGATCGGCGTTAAATTCAAGCTTAACCGGACCAACAGTTATGGCCTTGCTGAAATGGGCCGCGCCGATAAATAAAAACGCGACTAAAAAAATTAATAAAAATCCTTTCTTCATAAAGAATGATTTATTTAATTCCCTAAGCAACTATAAGTTATCGTGTCCGAATAAGCTCCCGAAGGAGTATTAGCGCTGATCGCCGCGAGGGTATTTATCATTACATTCGCGCTTGTCGTGGCCGAAGACGACGCGAGAGTTTGGCTTGAAGTTGGCAGGGGGCCAATCGCGTTTCCGGTTTTGTTATAAGCTGCCGTGAGAACTATTCCGCTACTGGTAGTTCCGTTAACCCCGTATCCTTCAGTTCCCCCGACTAGCGTCGTTGATGTCGATGGGACTGTATAGCTCGACGAGACATTTTTTAAGCCGGCGTTAGCGCCGTTAATATAAAGAGTCATTCCAATAGGGTCATTAGTCGAGACGGATGTGGTGGCTGAAGGATTCGCTGTAGCTACAGAGCCGGAAGTCAGAGCGCCTAATGATGTGGTGGAAATATTAGGAGTGCAAGTAATCGATTGAGCGATAGTCGCCGAAACCGAAACGGTCGCGACTGCCATCGCGTCATTTATCGCCGTCAAAGCCGCTCCTCCAAACAAAATATAGTTCATAAACAGCATTAATACGCCAACTAATAATATTTTTATTTTATTCATTTTTTTATTTCATATTTTATGACGACCTTTTTATTCAAAAATCAATCAGGAAATCAAAAACCCGCATTCAAAATACGGCAAGAAAAAACGCTTTTTGTTAATAATTGAGCGGAACTTAGTCTCTCTCTCTCTCTCTCTCTCTCTCTCTGCGTGCTTATGTTTATATAATTGCTAAAATTCATATTTATATTAATAATATATCATTTATTAAGGTTGTCTAATCAAGACTGTGGATAACTAATTGCCAAGACAACTATAAGTAATGACATCTGAATAGTTACCTGAAGGCGTAAAGTTGCTAATTGACGCCAAATGCGTTATCAAAACCTCCTTATTGGTTACAGCCTGAGACGATGAGGCTAAAACCACGCCCCCAGAGCTTAGCGCTCCCACCTGAAACCCGGTTTTATTATAAATAGAATTAAGAGTCAAAACGCCTCCCGTGCCATTGGTCGTAGTAGCCCCTTGAATTCCATACCCTTCGGCGCCGGCGGCAAGCGTAGCCGTTTGTGAATTTATCGTGTAACTGGGGCTCGTTTTCGAAAGACCATTATTCAAATCCGAAACGCTTAAAGTACAACCAGCCGCTCCGTTGCAAGACATCGTCGTTGAGGCATTTGGCGAAGCCGTGGCGATGGCGCTGGTCGAGAGCGTTCCGAATGCGGTCGAGGTGATGTTGGTATTACAGGAAACCGTTCCACCGGCCGCGGAAGTGGTGATTTGCGGAATTACGGTATAAGTATTCAAAACCGTGCCGTCGGATTTTACGGCGCGTAAGCAATAGGCGGTGCTGGCGGTGGCGCCGTTGTCTTTCAGCGAAAAATCCCATTTGCCGTCCTGGCCCGAAGGAATCGCCGCAACCGAGTTGGTAAAATTATTCA
>JAVHRF010000015.1:0-1269 GCA_036171515.1 Minisyncoccota bacterium
TTTCAAATTATAAGGATTATACGGAACCGGCTTTGCCCAGCCAAAAATAAAAGTCCCTCCGGAAAGAACGTAAAAAGTCAGCGGCAAAATAATCGAGCCGAAGACATCCAAGTGGTTCAATGGGTTTAAATTGAGCCGTCCAGCCAGCCGCGCCGTCGGGTCGCCCAGATAGTCGGCGATATACCCGTGCGAGACTTCGTGAATCATCACCGAGAAAATAAGGACTGCCAGTTGAAATATTAAAATGAATATGGTATTCATATATATAAGTCGTTGATTAATTTATATTTTTTATATTTTATTTATTATGCGTCAATGTGAAATTTGCGGCAAGGGTTCGATTATCCGCGGCAAGCGGGTGCTTATGCGCGGCCATTATAATCCCACCAGCACGGCAAGAAAATATCCCAACCTGCAAAAGACCAAGCTTCCCGACGGCAAGCGGGTTTTGGCCTGCGTAAAGTGCCTGAAAAATCTCCACCGCGACGCCAAATAGTCCAGTAATTTTTAATCCACGCTTAATATCTTCGCGATTTTTGATGATTTTCGTATAAGAACTTCATCGCCATTGTCGATATCTATAGCTTCGGTCTGATTGTCGGCGTACACTATCGCCGGGCCTCTTGTCACTTTCAATTTTATTTCGCGGTTTTCTTTAAGGACCACGTGATTAAAAGGTTCCGTGCTGTTATTGAAAGCCAAGCCTATGCCCGCCTCGAAAAAACTGCCGGTTATGCTTCTGTAGTATGCCGTTGAGCCAAAAGAGGTCGCCGCCACTACGCCATCGCCGATAATCTCCTCTCCCAATTTTTTGCCGTCAATATATATTTCGTATCTTACCCCATGCCAGGGATTTTTATTATGGACGACTATGTCATTTACCGCATACAAAGTTTTGCCCTTAACCTTCCCTTCCAGTTTCCATAACTCTTTAACAGCAAATTTATTTTGCTTGATTCTCTTCAGGACTTCTTCATTGGAAAGCCCGGAGCAGGTTTTGCATATGCGGCTGTTTTTTAAAATAACCTTCGGCACGCCGGGAAACTCAAACTCGGACTCTATAAAAGTTCCGTCGCCGCCGTAGCTTAAAACAATTTCGGGGGTTTTCCTGACTATCTCAAAACCTAATTTTTTAACCAGCGAATCTATTTTATTTTTATCTTTTCCAAAAATTAAAACCTTCATTTTTAATAAATTAAATTTTTGTATTTACTATCGGGCTGCCGGGAGTCGCCCGCGACTAAATTTTTAACCGTCGTAAAAAATTTG
>JAVHRF010000016.1:0-5483 GCA_036171515.1 Minisyncoccota bacterium
GAGCGCTGAGCGGGCGAAGACGCGTGGCTTGGGCCTCCCGTGCTCGTCGAGTTCGGTCGCCCATAAAACCGACCGCCTCCCCCATCGACTTAAGCGACTCGATGATTTTGAGCTTATGTTCCGGCGTTATCCTGTAAAAAATAGATTTGTTTTTAACGGCTATATTGAAATCCCCGTCCGAAAGCTTTAAAAGGTCGTCGCCGCTGATTATTTTTTCGGCGGGCAAACCAACTTCGGAAGCAACGTGGCGAGAAACATATTCGTTGTCCCCCGTCAGAATTTTTATTTCCACTCCCAAATCGCTCAATTTTTTAATAGTTTCTTTGGCGGTTTGCTTCAGCTGGTCACCAAAAGCCAAAAATCCGAGAAATATCATTTCCTTTTCTTGGGCGGACGATATTTCTTCGGCCGGAGAAATCTCTCTTACGGAAACAGCCATAAGCCGCATGCCCCGTTCGCCGAATTTTTTCACCGTATCCATGATTCTTTCTTCATAGTGCGATATTTTCTCTTCTTTAGAGCCTATCAAAACACTGGAGCAGGCCTTAAGAACCGCTTCGACCGCGCCCTTGGAAACGACGAAATATTTTCCGTCTTTTTCGGCCAGCACGCTGTTCATCCTTCTTTCGAAATCGAAGCCCAAGTAATCTATTTCCCTGTATTTTTTAAGCTCGCTGCCATCGAATTTTTCTTCTTTGGCGAATTCCCAAAGCGCCGATTCGAGCGGATTTGATTTTTCGGTTGAGCTAGAAAGCAAGGCGTTCAAAATGACATTCTGGCTATGCCTTTCCTCGGCGTCAAAAAAATCAAAAAGTTTTATTTTTCCTTCGGTTAGGGTTCCCGTTTTGTCGGTACAAAGCACATTTATATTACCGAGGTTTTCGATAGCAATAAGCTTTTTCACGATAACGCTTTTTTTAGCCATTTCGACCGCCCCCTGGGATAAATTAATGGTAATAATAGCCGGCAAAAGTTCCGGAGTAAGGCCGACTGCCAAAGCCAAGGCAAAAAGCAAAGACTCAAAAAAACTGCCCCGCCCCAAAACGACATTTATCAAAAAAACAAAAGCGACCAGAATGCTTGTTACCCAAATCAAAAAATCTCCAAGCCGCCTTACGCCGACCTGAAATTCGGTCTCCGGATTTTCAACCTTCAGGTAATGGGCCGTTTTGCCGAGCTGACTTGAAGCGGCAACAGCGATAACCAGGCCCAGTCCGTCGCCGCTCATAACGCTGGTTCCCATAAAAGCAATGTTTTTTGCGTCCTGAGGCACCAGTTCGCCGGACGGCAAAGGAGCCGTTTCTTTTTCGGCGGCGAAAGATTCGCCTGTTAAGACCGATTCGTTCAGGGAAAGATTTTTCGATTCAACCAGGCGCAAATCGGCCGCCACCACGTCTCCGGCTGAAATTTTTACGATATCGCCGACAACCAAACGGGAAGTGGCGATTTTTTGCTCTACGCCTCCCCTGATAACATCCGCTCTCAGCGAAACGCTTTTAGCCAGCAAAGCGACTGCTTTTTGGGAGCGATATTCCTGGAAAAAACCCAGCACGGAACTTAAGAATATCATCGAGATTATAATCGCCATGTCGGTCCGGTCGCCCAAAATACCGCTGATAACGGCGGCGACAAACAAAATAAACAGCAGCGGGCTGCTTATTTGCTCCCAGAAAATACTAAAAGCCGAAACCTTTTTCCCTTTTTCCAGTTCGTTAAGACCGAGAATTTTCAGCCTTGCTTCCGCTTCTTCTTTTTTTAATCCGGATAAAGAAGAGCCCAGCTCTTTCAGCGAATCTTCGGCGCTCTTAGCAAGGAAATCTTTATAGGAAAAAGTTTTGGCTTTTTCCAAATCAATGCCCTGAGGGGCGGTCCGCCGTAATTTTAAATTTTTATAGCCAATCATCGTAAAATAAGTCCCGAAACCTTAGTTATTTGAAAACTACAAAAATTTAGCCAGAAAAAATAACGCCAGACCTAAGGCGCAAGAGATGGCCGAAATAATCCAAAAACGCATGGTAATCTGCGACTCGGGCCAGCCCAAAGCTTCGAAATGGTGGTGAATAGGGGTGGAAATAAAAACTTTCCGGTGGAAAAATTTCTTGCTTGTCACCTGAATAATGACGGAAATCGATTCTATCATCAGTATGAAAGCGAAAAACGGGAGGAAAAACAAAGAATTAGTCAGCATTGTTATCACTCCTAAGGTTATGCCCAAAGACATTGAGCCCGTGTCGCCCATAAAAAACTTGGCGGGATAAATATTGAACCATAAGAACGCCAAAAGAGCGCCGACTAAAACACCCCCGAAAGCGGCCAAATCGTACCGGTGCAGGCTGAAAGAGACTAAAGTCAGAGCTAGAAAGGCGAACAAAGAAACTCCGCCTAGCAAGCCGTCCAGGCCGTCGGTCTCATTAGCCGAGAAAGCCGAAGCGATTATGACGAACATAAAAATCGGAATATACCAGACTCCCACCATAAAATTACCAACAAAAGGAACATTTAAAACATCCCAGCCCAGCCGGAAATAAAACCAGGAAGCGGCGATGGCCGCCAATATCGCGTATATTATTAATTTATAGCGGACTTTGAATCCCCCTCCATTTCGTATGCCTATTTTTAGGGCTCCCAGCCAGTCGTCAGCCAAACCCAAAACAGCAGCTATCAAAAGCGCCGCTAAAGGCAAATAGGTTTCCGGCCGGCTGACAAAATTCAAATATTTAAAAACACCGTCAAAAAAATAACTGAGCGCCCAAAAAACAACGGCCAAGGCAACGACTGTTCCCCATATGATCACGCCGGCTGCCGTCGGCGTTCCTTCCTTTTTTTTATGAAGACCGGCAAAAACGGGCGCCAACTTGCCGTCACGAATCTGTTTCCTGAATTGGTGCTTTATCAAAAACCGGTACCAAAAAGGAGTGATTATTATCGCTGCCACGAAACCAATCGCGGCCAGAACCAAAACCCTGATTGTCTGAGCTAAAAACATCTTATTAAAAAGTATAAGAATTTTTGAACCAATTGAACAGGTCTTGGGTCGCCTTAAAGCGGTCATTCGACCCCAAAACCACGATTAAAATCGGCCTGCCTTGATAATCAAAAAGAGAAATCAAGTTTTCCTGCGCCTCATCGGTCGAGCCGGTTTTGCCGCCCAGGAAATCCGGCTGGCCGGCGAAATAATCGATACTGGACACAGTTTGCGTTTTGCCGCTGCTGATATCGGTAACCGTCTGCTGGGGATTGCGGCTAATATCAAAAATATTAGGGTAGTCTTTATAAATATTAAATACCATTTTTTCTAAATCGGCGGCCGAAGAAACGTTATCGGGCGACAGCCCTATTGATTCTTCAAAATTGGTCTGCCACATCTGCCATTTGCCGGCTTGGCCATTCATAAGGCCGATAAAATTGTCGAAACCGTAGGCACGCGCCAAAGAATTGGCGGCGGTGTTGCTCGAAATAGCGAACATCAGCTTTATCAGGTCCTCAACCGAATAAGCGCTGCCCGCTTTAATAAAATTATCATACGGCGCCAGATAATCTTGGTTTATTTCGATTTTATCAGCCGGCTTAAAAACCTGGAGCGAAACGTAAATCGTCATCAGCTTGCTTAGAGAAGCCATTGGCCATGGACGGTAAATATTCAGCGACAAATAGCGGTTCCTCGTCTTTAAATCTTCAATCATCGCGGCCTGGACCTGGATTTGAGGAACAGGCAAATTAGATTTCAGATGGAAATCCGGGACGATTTGCGCCGAACTATTTAAGGAAGTTCCATTGCCGGACGAAGAATTGGTCGAGGAAGCCGGCTGGGAACGCGACTGCACGAAAGGCGAGGACAAAAGCAGCGGCTGGACGGGCGGATTATTTTTTTGGCCTTCTTGGGCGAAATTGGCCGAAAAATAAGTTATAAAAAAAATCGCGACGGCAAGCAAAAAAATAACCAAAAACCGGTAAGCGCTATTCTCCCTCATCTTGGCTGGGATTTGCTTCGGTAACCGGCGCGGGCGCTTGGCCGGCCTGGCTGCCGCTATCCGCTTCCTGGCTGTTTTCAAATTTTTGGAGCAATTCCAGGAATCTCTGATATTCGGGAAGGTTCTCCTTCTTGTCTACGCCCAGGTATTTTTTAAAATCAAAGCTGGTCCTGTATAAAAAAGCATTGGCTAATTTGGAGTCGGGAGACCTTTCCACTAATCCCCTGATCATCAAGTTCCTTAAAATGAAACTGGAGTTGACTCCTCTTATGTAATCGATTTTCGTCCTAGAGATAGGCTCAAAATAAGCGATAAGGGAAAGCGTTTCCAGCGCGACCGGCGTCAGATTTTCATTAAGCTCCTCCTTGACGAAGGATTCCAAAAGATTGCCGAAAGCCGGCTTTGTCGCCAGCTGGACGCGGTCATCGGAATGAATCAGACAAACTCCCCTTTCTTCTTTTTCGGCCTGTTTGGCGAATTCCTCGATTAAATTATCTACTTCTTCTTTTTTTAAACTCAAAAGACCGCCGATTTTCTTTTTGGAAATCGGCTCGCCATAAGCGAAGAGAACGGCTTCAAGGGCGGCTAAATTTTTATTTAAATTATCCATTTGAAATATTTCCCGCTGGCTTAATAATAATATTAGAAAATGAATCGCTTTGTTCAAGGGAAACCAGCTGCTCCCTCGCTAAATGCAAAATCGCCAAAAATATGACCACTATTTCCAGCCGCGTTTTAGATTTCGCCAAATTTTCGAAATTATCTTCCCGGATATTTTCAAAGCGCTTTAAAATTTCTTTTATTTTTTCCTCAAGCGAAAATATCCTTTCCTTAACAACGACTTTTTCGCTGATAATGCCCTCGAACTCCTTGAATATTTTGGCAATCGATTCATTAAGCGACTCCAGGCTGGCGTTTTTGGCGGGATAAAAAACCTTTAAATTGCTCAAATGGTCCAAAAAATAAGGCCTCGTATGCAGCTGTTCGCGATTCTGCCAAAGCCGGTTTATAGTCCGTTTGGCCTTCCTGAATTCGGCGTAAAACAAAAGGCGCTTTTCGAGGTCTTTAATTTCCCCTTCTTCGTCGGGCGTCAAAACCAAATCCGGCAAAAGCGACTTGGACTTGATAAGCAAAAGCCTGCCCGCCACAGCGATAAAATCCGCCAAATCCGGCATTTCCACTCTCTCCAAGCTTTTCAGATAATTCAAAAAATCGCCGGTTATTTCGGCCAGGCTGATTTCCGTTATCTTCAGTTTCCGCTCCTCTATTAATTCCAAAAGCTTCTCCAGGGGGCCGTTGAATTTTTCAAGTTTTAACTCATACATAATTTAATGTTTAATTTTGCGTTGAAATCGGCGAGAAAACGCCGGCCGTGTAAATATTCGACGGATTCCACAGCATCACCCCTCCGAAATAAGCCGAGCGGGTGCTGAATGAATATTAGACGGCATTATATTACTTGGCGACCATCGAAGCGTCATAAGTCGCCCCCAAATTAAAATCTTGAAGCCA
>JAVHRF010000017.1:0-1256 GCA_036171515.1 Minisyncoccota bacterium
TTTTTCCGACAGCGCCAAGCAGGCGATTAAAAATTATCTGGATAAGCGCGGCGACACCGACCCGGCGTTATTTATCAGTTTGACCAAAGCCAAAAATCCCAAAGTTTTGGGAAGGATAACTTCCCGGGCCGTCGAACGGCTTATCGACCGCTACGCCAAAACGGCCGGCATCGCCCAGAAAATCCATCCCCACCAGCTGCGCCACGCCTTCGCCACCGACTTATTAATAAACGGCGCCGACCTGCGTTCCGTCCAGGAACTTCTCGGCCACGCCAATATTTCCACCACCCAAATTTATACCCACCTGACCAATAAAGAACTAAAAGAAATTCACCAGTCATTCCACGGCAGAAGAAGAAAATAAATATAGTGGACAGGGAGGGACTTGCCCGCGGCTAAGTTTCTCGCCGCCGCGAAAAACTTGCCTGCCTGCCGGTAGGCAGGTCTGGGCACCGCCTCGCTAAAATTTTCTGCTGAAAATTAGAAGCGAGGAATGAATGATGGCGAAGCCATTATTCGAACCGAGCGGACTAATTTGTGAGTGAAGCGATTTAAATTTTAACTCCGGCGTTCAAGTCCTTTCAACTTATATTTATGGGCAGGGAGGGACTTGAACCCTCAAGCCTTGCGGCGCCAGCTCCTAAAGCTGGTGCGTTTGCCATTTCGCCACCTGCCCTCGTTCTGCTTCTAGTTTAACTTTAATTATTTTAACTCAAAAATCTTCTTTTGACAAACTTTTAATAATATGATATGATGTAATCAGAAAATTAAAAATTCCTATAAGGAGGAAAAGAATATGTTGTTAAAATTATGTTTGATTATAGCGGGTTTGGCGGGGCTGATTATATTAGCCTTTGCGGTAAAAAGAAAATTGAGCAAAGCTGCCAAGACGACCGGAGCGGCCAAAGAACACCCTAAGGAGCTCGACGAAAAAAACGGTAAGAAAAAAGAGTTTGACTGGAAGTGGAAAGATTACGCGGCAATATCAGGAGGCGTCGCGCTGGTAATTTACCTTGCCGTAATATCGTTTTGGATAGCAATCTGCCTGATTGTTTGTTTGGTTGCCGTGACAATGATTATTGCGCGGCTGGTTATGACAATACCCACAAATAACATCGCAATTAAGACGCTGTTTGGCAAAAGACGAAAGGGATATTCCAAAGAAGGATTATGCCTTCGGCTTCCTTTTGAGGAATTGCCGCTGTATCCGGTTGTTCCGATTCCTATCAGCGACATCAAAGTTGAAGCGACTTCCA
>JAVHRF010000018.1:0-5372 GCA_036171515.1 Minisyncoccota bacterium
TCTTTTGGGCGCCGTTATAAATGGCGCCCTAAATTTCGCGGGCCAAGTTGCCGATAAAATAACTTCGGCGGTCGGCAATGCCGCCGCGGCGCTAAAATCTTCGGTTGCCGATATTTTTAATTCCAATTCCGCCGATGACGGAGGAGGCGGCATGGCTTTGGATAATCAGCCTAATTCCGGCGATCAATCTATCGATAATAGTTTGGCTTCAGCCGGCGGAAACAATCAAATTAAATCCCAGGGAAAAATTTTAAATAATGACGGCGGCGGCATAGCTCAAGCCGGCGCCAATCCCGCGCAAAATATTTCTCAGCCGGCCAGTCCGGCCGCCAGCGACGACGATAGCCATAGTCAGCCGGATGTAAAGCCGGCGGAAAATGAAAATCAGAATTTAAAGAATCTTCAAAATTCTTCGACTTCGCTTAAATTAAGCTCTTCGACTTTGCCGAACTCTACGTCTTCGACTAACGACCAAAATTTTGCCAAAAATAATACTTCTCAAGAAAAAACGCCGGTCGCCGCCGCATCCTGCTCTTTCGGTTCCGGCGTAGGTCAAACTTCGAGCCGGCAGATTTTAATCAACGAGGTGGCGTGGATGGGCTCGGCGAATTCCGCCAACGACGAGTGGATAGAAATTAAAAATATCTCAAGTCAGGAAATAGATTTGAAAAATTGGCAGCTCGCCGGAAAAGACGACGATTTCAAAATAAATCTTTCTTCTTTAAAAAACACAAAAATCGCGCCCCAGGGTTTTGCTTTGCTGGAGCGGACGGACGATTCTTCCGTTCCCGGCGTTGCGGCGGATTTAGTTTATGCCGGCAGCTTGGCGAACAGCGACGAGGGGCTGAGGCTTTTTGACGGCAGCTGCCGTTTGGTTGATGAAGTTTTAGCCAACCCCAATTGGCCGGCGGGAAACAACATAACCAAGCAAACGATGGAGCGGGATTTAATTGGTTTTGGCTGGCATAGTTCCATGCTTGCCGGCGGCACGCCGAAAAGAGAAAATTCCCAAATTTATTCCGGCGGCGGAGGCGGCGGAACTTCTCAATCCAACAACCAGCAATCCGACAATCAAACAAACCAGCAAGCCGTGGCCTCAAAACCGGAAATTATCATAAATGAAATTATGTATAACCTTGAGGGCGTCGACGACGGCAGAGAGTGGCTGGAGATTTTTAATAGCGGCACAACAACGGCGGATTTAACGGATTGGAAGCTTTACGACGGCCAATCGAACCACGGGCTTAATTTAGCAAGAGGTTCCGTAATTATTGAGCCGGGCGCTTACGCGATTATTTCTAACGGCACCGATAAATTTCTGGCGGATAATTCAAATTTTAACGGCGCGATACTAGAGAGTTCTTTTTCTCTGAATAACAGCGGCGAAACTTTATCTCTTAAAGACGAAAACGATAACATTATCGGCCAGGCCGGCTATTCTTCATCGATGGGAGCGAATGGCGACGGTTTGTCTTTACAAAAAATAAACGGCGTCTGGCAGCCCGCCTTGCCGACACCGGGAGAGGAAAATAAAATTTCGCCGAACGAGGCGGAAAAAGCGCTTAATGTTTCTTTTGGTATCAGCCCTGCCAGTCCCGAAGCCGGCGAGGAAGTTGTTTTTTTGGCGTCCTCGACCGAGCCGGACAAAATTAATTATTACCAATGGGATTTTGGCTACTCTTCGTCAAGCTCGGGGCAAATTATTTCAACGACAAGTACTTTTGTCGGCCATATTTTTGAAAATCCCGGAAATTACGAAATAAAATTGTCGGCTTTTAGCGATAACGCGTCTTCAAGCTATTCGTCGGTTATTTCAGTTTCTTCATCAACTAAAATAGCGGAAAAAAATAATGAGTCCTCATCTTCTTTGGCGGATAGCGTCGAAACCCATCAAGTTTTTATTTCGGAAATCAAAGCGGGCGGCGTCGGTAACGCCGATGATGAATTTATTGAAATTTATAATCCAACCGACCAAGAAATCGCTCTTTCCGGATGGTCTCTTAAGCGCAAGACGTCGTCATCGTCGGCGGAATTAAAAAATTTAGTTTCGGAATTTCCAACTTCTTCCATTACCTCAAAAAGTTTCTTCCTGATAGCTTCAAGCGATTATTCCGGCCCAACGATTCCCGATGTAAGATATTCAAATAATTCCAATAATCTTGCTTATAAAAACGACGTTTTGATTTTAAAAAATAATAATAGCGAAATCGTTGATGAAGTTTATTATTCCGAAATTCCGGCTGGCTATAGTTTGGAGCGGAAAGCGAACGCCAGTTCGACGGCGCAATCGATGGTTTCCGGCGACGACAGGTTTTTGGGAAATAATTATGAAAGCGGCGACGATTCTTTTGATTTTGTTATTCAAGACAATCCCAATCCCCAAAATTACGCTAACCTTCCGAAGCCGAGAAATAAACCGACTATTCCGGCGGCTTTAAACGCGACAAGCGAAATCGCCGTTTATAATTCAAGCGCCGGACAGATTGTTTTTAACTGGCTTCCGTCTCAAGACGCGAGAGGCGCCACCTCAACGCTTTCTTATGAAATTTTTCAAATCGGCGAATCTTCTTCGAGTTCGTTGACGGCAGAGACGACTTCGACGGAATTATCTTATCCAATCTCCGCGGCCGGCCAATTTAATTTTTCGGTTCAAGCTTTTGACGGCGAAGGATTGGGGTCGGAGATGGCCTATGTTGATTTATTTATTCAGGCGGCGGATGATTCCACCAGCTCGGAACAAAGCGCGTCGACCCAATTATCGGATGCGTTGCCGACGAGCACAGTTATTTTTTCCCAGCCGGACGACTCGTCGCCCTTGACCACAATCACCAGTTTTATTTCTGGATCCCACACTTATACCTATCCTTGGGACAACAAATCCGGCCAAACATTCTTGGCGGCGAGAGACGAAAATTTAGATAAAATCGAAGTTAGCCTTTGGGCTAATCAAGGATATAATATCTCCTGCGGCTGGGATTACGCTTTTCTGGTTTACCTTAACCTTTACGATGCCGGCTTAGCGGATAATCTTGGCAGTCTTGCTTTCGTTGCTTCCTCTTCCGCCGACGCTTTGGTGGAAAGATGCGCGAACCGTTCTCGCCAGACGATTCCTTTCGATTTTCCCGGCGGAGTGAATCTATCCGATAATCATTTTTATTATTTTGAATTAAACGTTCCCGGCAGCAATAGTTATTGGGAAATCGGCTTGAACGGGACGACTACGGATGTTGTTTCCGGTTCTTATTATTACAACGGGACCAAATATCCCAATTATGACGGCTACGGATTTTTAGATGGAACGTTTTATTCCGCCGCTTCCTCGACTTCAACTGACTCAACGTCGACTTTGATAATTTCCGGCGGCGATTTTTCCGCGGCCCAAAATGCCGATTCTACTATCGCTATAGCGACCTCGACACTTTCGGCGACGTCAACTGATTCGATATCCGCGACTTCCACTCTGCTTTTGGCTGATTTGAATTCTGATTTAGGGCTGGCGTCTTCAACTGATAGCGACGCCGCGGGCACCTCGACTTTAGAAAGTTCCACGTCAACGTTAAGCGGCGAAAATTCATCAACGACTGGAAATAATTTTAACTCTTCATCGACCGAAGCCGGCGCGAGCGCTGATAATGCGGCCAGCTCGACGCAAGCGACTTCTACTTCTAACGAGATAAGTTCGACGGAGCCTGCTCCCGTTTTCGCGCCCGGGACAATTTATCAATACTCCCAGGAAAACTACAGGAGGCCGATTGATTCTTATGGGGAAAACATTTTTTCTTTTTCTCCTTCCAGTTCCGGCTATCTGACCCAAATAATCATTCTCGAAGGTTTTTGGCCTTATGCCAACGGAGCCGCTTCGGAAGGAACATCAGACCAAACCGCTTCGATATGGACTTTCGAAAACGGCGTTCCTTCCCAAAAAGCGGCGAGTTCCGGCTCTATCGGCGCTTACGTCCATAACAGCGGCCTATCCGACGGAGGAGGCTGGGATGCCCGATTTACTTTCGACGGCAGTTATTATCTGGAATCAGGGAAAACTTACGGCCTTGGCCTGGAAATTTCAAATATTACCTATTTGGAACCGATGGCGAAATTCCAAAACCCGACTCCCGCCGGCGAAACGGGAACTTATTATAATGCTAGCTCGCCGACGCTTAACGCGAAATTAAATTTCACGGCTTTGGGAAACGTTAAGCAGTAAATTTCCTGATAACGTTTATTTTTATGAAGTAAACCACCACGGCCTTATGGCCGTGGTTTTAGTTTGGTAATTTGGCATATAAAAAAAGGCCCGCTAAACGCGGGCCTTTGAGTGTTAATTATTTATAAAATTTTTCAAGGTATTTTATGGCGGCATCAAGCTGGCTGTCGATGCCCCGGTCGAAATCGGAGCCGCTTAATTTAACCGATATCGTCGGCGTGACTCCGACTTTTTCGATAGGCTTGAACTGTCCGTTAGCCATAAGCATATCCAAAAAATCAACCGTAACGCTCATCTCTGATCCTCCGGGCAATGGAAACTTTCGCGCTATTTCGAGGGCCCCGGCAGTTTTCTCACCTATCGTAATTCCTCGTTTATGCTCTTTTATCGCTGAAGATAGAATCTCCGAAGCAGAGGCGCTCATCTCATCCGTCAGAATAACAACGGGGATATTGAAGCTGTTGATTTTCGAGCTTGATTCTTTCTTGTAGAAATTCATCGAATTGGCGGAGCTGTCAACTTTATCGACGGCTGAGCCCTGGCGGGATGTTTCCGTGAGCAGCTCAGTGTTTGGCGGCAAAAGCAATCCAATAATCCCGAACACGTTCGCGAGATAGCCGCCCGTATTGCCACGAACATCAATAATCAAACCACTTATGTGATGGAACATAAGATTGCCGAAAGCCATGGCGAAAGCTATTCCAGTTTGCAGATTAAGGAAGGTTGGAATTTCGATGTAGCCAATGGAAGAATCGATTATTCTGGACTCGACGAGAGGAAGGTCGACTTGCCCTCTGGTGATTGTAATGTTTATCGGTTTTAGAATTTTCGGCCTTTTTACGGTCAGCATCACTTCGGTTCCATCAGGTCCGCGAATGCGGCCGACGATTTCGTTGAGTATCTTCGGAGTATTTTTCAAAGATATTTCACCCCAGGAATAACCATCGACAGCCAAAATTTTATCGAATCTTTTAATACCTGCTTTCTCGGCCGGACTGTTCGGCATCACTCCAAAAGCATATATTCCACCGTCAAGATACCTTAGGCTAATTCCAACTCCGCCATTCATCTTTCCCGAGCTCTCCTCTTGGCACATTTTGACTTTGGCGGGAGATAAAAAATAAACATGCGAATCGTGGACCGATAACAGCATTGCTTCCGTGGCGGC
>JAVHRF010000019.1:0-5372 GCA_036171515.1 Minisyncoccota bacterium
ATTGCAACAACTTAACGCAATGAAAATGTCTCGTCGATTAACATTGATAATAATAGTAATAGCCGTCGTCTTATTCGCGTCTTTGATTGCTTATTTTATTTATTCTTTTATAAGCCAAAAAGCGCCGGTGCCGGCCGCCACCTCGACTACGACCGGATTTACCGTTCCTTCCGCCGGACAAAATCAAGTATTGCCTTCAAGAATCAGCTTAGTCAGCCAAAACCCGGCTATTGATTATACGGCTCTGCCATCGGGAAATATAATTTACATCGACAATAACGGAGTCGTCCGCCAGATTAGCCAAGGAGGGGAGTCCGCTCTTTTTAACGCTACCACCTCCGTAGTTGAAGCTAAAATTTCCAACGACGGCCAAGAAATTTTAGTCGAGAATTCACCTTATAATTACTCCATTATAAATACATTGTCAGGCACGACTACGCCCTTAAGCGTTTTTGGCAGGATAAAAAGCGCCGCTTTTTCTCCCGCGACCTCCACTAAACTCACTTATCTAAAAAACAACAACCTCGACAGTTCTTTAAATATTTTAGATTTTAGCGTAAATCCGCCCAAAATAACTACTGTTGCCAATTTTTCCGAACAAGATTACCAAGTTGTTTGGCCTTACCAAAATGAGATATTTTTAGTTCAAAAACCCAGCGCCTGGACAATCGGCAACGCTTTGGTTTTTAATCCTTTAAGCACGTCAACGAGCGTATTTGTCAACGGAATTCCGGGATTAATGCTAAAATTCTTGCCCAACAGTCAAGTTTTGGGTTTTTCCGCGAATACGCCGACCGCCCAAGGAGGCTTTTTGACCCTGCTCGATTATTTTGGCCGCAAAATCCAGAATTTTTCTTTCCTTACCCTCCCCTCAAAATGCGCCTTCGACTCCAACTCCTCAAGCACCCTTTACTGCGCCGTTCCGCGAGACGCAGGTTTTGCCAGCCAAACTCTCCCTGACGACTATCTGACGCGCGCCGTCTACACCAACGACGATATTTATAAGATAGACTTGGGCGGCAACCAAATAGGCTTATACTTCAACGACGCGCTCCAAAACTTCGATATGTCGAATATTAAAATTTTCGGGAACACCCTTTACTTCATAAACCGCTACGACCAAAAGCTGTACAAAATGACGCTGTCGTAAATTAAAAGATATTAAGATTTTCCGCCCGAGGCGGATCCGCCTTTGGCGGAAGGATTTAGCAGGCAGAATTTAGGAGTCTTTAGCGCAAAATTAATATTCCTAATCTTAAAACTCAAACCGTAAAGCTAAAAACTGCGGTATAAAAATAGGGATTTCCCGAATTTTTCGCTTTTAATTTTTTATCCTAACTATTATCTGCTGTCTGCTAAATTCTAACTTCTATATTCTAGTTCCTATTCCTGAATCGGTTTGATTATCACGTACCGCGAAGAGCCGGCGCCGATGCTTTCGGTCGCCACATCCGGATGCGTGGCAAGCTCTACGTGGACCAACCTCCGCTCGTAAGCGTTCATCGGCGGAAGAGACACTTCCTGCTTAGTTACAGCCGCTTTTTTGGCGGCCGCCTTCGCCAATTCGGTAATAATTTTTTCCCTTTCCTGCCGGTAGTTATTGACGTCAAAATGGATAATAGGAAAGTCGTGTTCTTTGGCTACCTGCCAAACCAAATGGTTCAGGCTTTCCACTATATTGGCGGCATTGTTCTTTATCAGCTCGTAATCCTCGGTTATAAAAATAACGCCCCGCTTATCGGCTTCGTTCACTTCAACCTTAAAATCCCTGAAGCCCATCAGTTCGATAATTTTTTTAACTATTGTTTCCAAATTCTCCATTGATTTGTTTATTGATTATAATCTGCTGGCCGATAGAAAATACCGAGCTGGTCAGCCAGTAAAGGCTAACGGCGGCCGGCAAGTTAAAGAAGATAAAAACGGTTATCAGCGGTCCCGTTAAAACCATTTGGCGGGTTATCCGTTCGGCCGGGGATAATTCTTTGGTTTTATCGATTTTCGGCAGAGCTAAGCGGCCCTGGAAGAATTGCGCTATCGCCGCCGAAACTACTAATAAAATACTCCTATTTTTTAAATTTATCAAGCCCAGAAATAAAGTCTGGAAGTTTTTAGGCGCCGCGACGAAGCTATAAAGATCGCCGAATGAAGCAACGTTCAGCCCTTTCAGGAAGAGGTCGTAGAGGATTATCAAAATCGGAAGCTGAATCAGGAGGAATAAAAATCCGGAAAAAGGATTGACTTTGTGCTCTTTATAAAGGGACAACAGTTCTTTGGCCTGTTTTTCTTTGTCGTGCTTATGGTCTTCCTGGATTTTTTTTATTTTCGGCTGAATCTTCTGCAGGAGCGTCTGGTTCCTAACGCTTTTTTGGAAAATCGGAAAAAGCACCAGCCTGATTAAAATCGTCAAAAGAATTATGGAAATTCCCAGGTCGCCGAAAGCGGCAGTATTATAAAAAAATATCAGAGCGTTAAGAAGGGGTTTGTATAAAATTATATGAAAAAAATTTCCCATTATTTGATTTTTTCTAATTCGGCTTTGAGTCCCGGGTAGCTTAGTTTTTTAAGCTCGGGATAAACAACCACCAGGAGATTCTTCGGCTTGGTTTCTTCTTTCGGCCATTTTTCAAAAACCGAAAATATGCGTCGCTTCCAAAGATTCCTTGTCACCGCCTTCTTGTCGAATTTTTTGCCGATAATTATCCCGAATCGGCTGAAAGGCCGGCTGGCCGGATAAATCTTGGCGGAAAAATACGGAGTTTTAAAGACTCTCAAAGCCTTTGGCGGCAGGCTTTGGATGGCAAGGCGATATTTTTTGGCAAGCATTAAAATAAAAGCCGCTTTCGGACTAAGGGGTTAGCTTGTAGCGTTTTTTAGTCCGGCGCCTCAAAAGAACCCTTCGGCCCGTTGGAGTCCGCTGCCTTTTTAAGAACCCGTGACTTCTTGCCCTTTTTCTTTTTTTAGGCTGGTAAGTGGTCGACATTGTTTTTTATAATAATTTATTTTTGACAAATAAGCAAATTTGAGCGGAAATGAGCCTAAAAAAGTTTTCCCCAGCTAATCCCCAAAATGAACGACAAACGCTTTTGACTAAGTTGTAATAAAATCTAAAATTGAAGTAATGAACTTAGAACAAGCTTGGCATTCCACTCTCAGCGAAATGGAGCTGCAAATCTCAAGGGCAAATTTCGCGACGTGGCTTAAAAAAAGCGTTTTAGTCGACAAAAAAGACGGCGTGTTCACGGTCGCCCTCCCGAATAGTTTCGCCAAAGAATGGGTCGAGAGCAAATATGCCAAGACTATTATGGGGATAATCCGAAACCTTGATTCTTCGGTTAAAAAAATAGAGTTTGTTGTCGCCTCCAATCTTTTTGAAGATTCTCCGGCCGGCAAGGCCAACGAAAAACCGGCGGCGAACCAAAGCCAAATCGGATTCGAATTCAATAAAATCGACCCCGAAACCAACCTTAATCCCCGCTATACTTTTAAGTCGTTCGTCGTGGGATCTTCCAATGAGCTGGCTTACGCGGCGGCCATTTCTATCGTTAAAGAAGTAGGAACCAAATACAACCCGTTTTTTGTTTACGGCGGAGTCGGCCTGGGAAAAACTCATTTGCTTCAGGCTATCGGCAATGAAATTAAAAATAATTTAAAAAACCAGATAAAAGTAAAATACGTTTCTTCGGAAAAATTTACCAATGACGTGATTTGGGCTATCCGCAATAAACGGATGGACGACATAAAGAAAAAATACCGCGGTGTAGACGTCCTGATAATCGACGACGTCCAGTTCATTGGAGGCAAGGCGGCGACCGAAGAAGAATTTTTCCATACTTTCAACACTCTTTATGAAGCCAACAAGCAAATAATAATTTCTTCCGACCGGCCCCCGCAGTCGCTTCCGATTTTAGGAGAGAGGCTCAGCTCCCGTTTCCAGGGCGGGTTGGTGGCCGATATCACTTTCCCCGAATATGAAATGCGGGTGGCTATTATCAAGAACCGGCTCCTGGAAAGCGGACAAAATTTGGAAGGAGAAATAATCGATTTTATCGCCCAGAAAGTCAAAAGAAACGTTCGGGAACTGGAAGGCGTCCTGAAGCAAATCATATTTTACCGCGACTCAAAGAAAATAGAGTTAAACAAAAAAAATGTCGATGAGATAATCGAAAAAATAACCCGGGATTCTTCTTCGAAAACGACCCCGACCCAAATACTGAAAGGCGTTTCCCAATATTTCGGCATTTCAATCGAAGAGCTTACCGGACAAAGCCGGAAAAAAGAATATGTCGAACCCCGCCAAATCGCCATGTATTTTCTTAGGGAAATGCTGGAGATGTCTTATCCATCAATTGGGGACAAGCTGGGTAAGCGCGACCACACGACTGCCATCCACGGTTGCGAGAAAATCAACCAGGAAATCAATAAAAATGCGGCTCTCAACCAAAAAATTTTTTCGATTAAAGAAATGATAAATAAAACCTCATGATTTTCACAGACAAGTTATCTCGAGATTTCCGATAAGTTATCAACAAGTTGGAATAATAAAACTTTATACAGCGATTAAAAAAATCAAATTATCCCCTTAAATAAGACTCTCTACAACTACAACAATAATAATTAATATAATAGTAATAATAGCAACAATGAAAATAATATTATTAAGAAACAATTTAAAAGAAGGTTTGGACGCCGTCAGCCGGTCGGTCGCGGCGAGCAATAATTTGCCCGTCTTGAAGGATGTCTTGATAGACGTTGAAGATAACCAGATAAAATTGGTTACGACTAATTTGGAAATCGCCACAGTTTTTCATGTTTCCGGAAAGATAATCGAAAAAGGAAAAATAGCCGTGCCATTCGGAATTTTTAACGATTTAATATCGAACCTAAAGAGCGAAAGGCTGGATATCGAAAAGAAACCGAAAAAAATAGAAATTAAAACCGACAATTATCAAGCCAGTGTTAACGCCGATTCGGCTGAAGAATTTCCGGTTATCCCCCAGATAAAAGCCACCGAATATATAGAAATTAATTCGGTGTTATTTAAAGAAGCGCTGGAACAGCTGATCATCAGTGCCGCCGAACAATCGATAAGGCCGGAACTGGAAACGATATTTCTTTCCCTTAAGGAAGACGGCCTGAAACTAACCGCCACTAACGGATTTAGGCTGAGCGAAAAAACTTTTTCGCCTTCGGATTACGAAAGCAGTTTGAAAACAGAATTCAAAATGCTTATTCCCTTAAAAACCGCCCAAAATCTGATATCGGCCTTAAAAACCGATGAACTTTTAAGGATTTACTTCGACAACAACCAGATAGTATTTAAAACCAAACAGCTTAATTTGATTTCCAGGCTAATCGAAGGCAATTATCCGGAG
>JAVHRF010000020.1:0-5241 GCA_036171515.1 Minisyncoccota bacterium
GGCACTTTAACCCTTACTTTTTCGTCCATCCGAACCTGGTAAAAATCGATATTGCGCGGCTCTCCGGAGAGCGAGTCGCGGCCGACTTCCTGGATAAGGGCCGCGCGCTTCTCGTTGCCGACTAAAATATTAACAACCGAACTTTCGCCCAGAGCTTTGAACGCTTTTTTAAAATCCTTGGCATCCACCAGTAAATGGATGTTCTCTATCCCCTTGCCGTAAAGCTCGGCCGGAACCTGGCCGTTCTTCCGAAGGCCTTTGACGCTTTTTCCTAATTGGCTTCTTATTTCAGCTTTTAAATCCATAGTTTAATTATAATGGAAAAATAAATAAAAATAAATGTTTTATCGAATCTAAAGTGCGTGTGGAAGGAATCGAACCTTCGACCTCTGTCTTATCAGGACAGCGTTCTACCACTGAACTACACACGCGCCCAATACATAGATTTATACCAAAACTTTATTTATTAAGCAACAAAAAGCCGATTGATGCGCCTAAAGGATGCTGATGAGCTAAAACCTACCCAATCTTTTTTCAAAGATTCTCTCCAAGCATTCGGAAACTTCCTTTGCCGTAAGTTTTCTCTACCAGCCTGGCGACAGGCAGGAGCCGGCCCGTCATAGAAGATTTGGCAAACATAGTAAAAACATCTTCACTGGACGAAAATTCGGACTTATTTTTCTCGTAGATATCTTCTATTAATTTATCAAGAGACGCCCTTTCTTTGTCATAAGAATACCCTTTTAACGTAGCGGTCCAATTGCCATTTTCATCGTGCCGCTCCTCCAGGTTCGCGAGGATCTTTTTAAGCTTGCTTTTGTTATCGCCAGATCGCTGACTTTCCGCGTCTATTACTCTTTGCCTTTCTTTAACCTCCGAAGCAAGTTCCGGAAACTGCGAAAAATACTCCCAATCAAATCTCATTGTCAGCTCAGTTATGATTGCCTCATCCATATTATAGAAATATTTTTCTCCGTTAACGGTTTGAATACGAAAACCCACTCTACGCACATCAAAAGAAACCTCTTCCCGCTCGCCGCTTTCCGATACTTTAGTTATTTCATGGCCACGCTCGCTTTTACCGGCTGGCAATTTTTAGAAAGAAAGGAAGGAGTTAAAATGAATCATCTCGTGGACTAGAGTTTGTAGAAAAGCTAATTTTTTACCCTCTTCGTATTCCCTGAATATTCCAATATGCTGTTCTTCCGGAAGATAAATCCCGCTATCGTTTCCGTGCTTTTTTTTAAATATTTCGGCTTGTTGAGGCGTCAGCTTTGCCCAGTCAACTATGTGGATATTTTTTGCTGGAATTGGAATTGAATCTATGCCGTATTCTTTCAAAAAATATCGTAGACGGTCATTGACGGCATTTATTAAGCCGTCCAGTTCTTTCGAATGCTCTTTTTCAATATCATCTTTTTGCTCCGATTCAAATTTTGCCTTGAAAAAATCCAAAAGACTTGCTTCGTCGGATTTCTCTACGCCTACGATTCTTGATACGCCCGATTCCCTTTTGTTTTGAGCTTTATTTTCCGCGGGCGCTATATTTCCTATATTATTCAGGGCTTTTTCTTTCTTCATTGTTATTTATATATTATACTAATTTATATTTATATGTCAATATACGCTTAATTAGCAAAAAATAATTGAGGGGGCGAAATAACTAAAACCTTAGCCTCTTATAAATTTCCTCTTCGACTATTTGCCGGTCAACGCCATATTTTTGGCGGGAATAGTCCTGGTATTGGCTCGCGAGCTGCGAATCGCCGCGGGGCATAGGAAAAGTTTTGATGTTAAACGGCTTGGAAGGCTGGCCGTTGATAAGAATTTTAACGTTGGCGTTGAAATTATCGATGTTAATTAAATCGTTTTGGCTGAAAACCGGCTCGAACTGTTTCGCCATAGATTCCGCGTCCTGGGTGCTGATGCGGAAAGCAATCATCGAGCCGACATTTCCGAAAACCGCGTCTTTGATTTTGTCCGTCAGCTGGGCGATAAACTGGTGCGCGATAGTCAGGCTCAGGCGGTATTTTCTCGCCTCGGATAAAATAGTAGCTATGGAATCGGTGGCGAAGTTCTGAAACTCGTCTATATAAAGGTAGAAATCCCGCCTTTTCGATTTGTCGGATATATCCGTCCTAGATAAAGCGGCCATTAAAATTTTGCCGATGATTATCATTCCCAAAAGATTGGCATTAATGTCGCCTATCCTGCCTTTAGCCAAGTTGACTAATAATATCTTGCCCTCATCCATTACCTGCCGGAAATTAAAAGCCGATTTCGTCTGGCCGATAATCGGGCGCAAGTAGTCGTTCGAAGTAAAATTGCCGAATTTGGAAGTGATGTAAGGAGTCATATTGGACAGCCCGACTTCGCCGGTCGCCTTGGCGGCTTCTTTTTCCCAGAAATCTATCACCGAGGGATTATGGATTCTTTCCAGCTTCCGTTCGCGAAAACCATCGTCGGTGAAAACACGGCTAACTTCCATTAATGTCGCCGGTTCATTCGGAGCGTCTTCCATTAAAAGTAAAAGGGCGTTTCTCATATACTGCTCGAACATCGGTCCCATAGTCGACGCCTCGAAAAGCTTGTTAAAAATGCTCTGCATCTCATTGACGATAAAAGTTTTTTCTTCCGGCCGGTTAAAATCATATTCAAGCATATTCAAACCAAGCGGGCGCCACAGATCGCCGGGATTAAAAACAATTAAATCGTTTAATCTCTCTTTGGGAATCAAGCCCAAAATATCTTCGACGAGCTCCCCGTGCGGGTCGATAATCGCCACTCCCTTTCCGTTCTTGATGTCTTCGATAACCATATTCGTCAGAAGCGTCGATTTGCCGGTTCCCGTCTGGCCGATAGTGTAAACGTGGCGAAGGCGGTCTTCGTCGGTAAGATAAACTTTCTTTTCCTCTCCCCTAAAAACGCTCTTTCCGATTAAGGTTCCGTTTGCCGGCAAATTTGAAGGAGGCGCCGCTTCGGCGGACTTGAGCCATTTTAATTTCGGCGTCATCAGCGAGAAAGTCGGCAGATGGAAAAAGCTGGCGATTTCTTCACTGTTTAATACCATCGATTTCGAAGCATCGAACCTTCTGAATATGAAATCGTAAAAAATATTTCTGGGATTCCTGGCTTTAACAACGTTAAATTCGTTTTTTCCGGGCGAGGTTAGCTGCGAGAATCCGGCCGAGATGCCGCTCGTAATCTCGTCGACCTGGTAAGGCGAGCCGGCCGAAGCGATAATCCGCGCGTTCACGCTGAAAAGCGGCTTGGAAACCTTGAATTCCATTGATTTAACGGCCGCTTCGTCGATAATTTTTTCCGGGGATTCCTTACCTTTTTTTGACGGCGAAAGAGCCTCGCTAATATCATTCAGCGAAAAAGGACTCATTGATTTTTTGAATATTTTTCCGACACTCCCGCCGCTTTTCAGTTGTTTTAAATAATTTAAAATATTCTTTTTTGCCTCGCTTCCGGCGGGCTTAATCATAAACTGAAGAGCCGCCCCCTCGTTGACTTCGTTGATTTTCGAAAATCCCTCGATTATCGGCAAAAAACTGTCGGCGCCGATTTCAGCGTAAGTCCGGATAGGCAAAGCGTAAGGCTCTTTAAGGGTCAGGTAAACAGCCGAGCTTATTCCCTGCGAAGCAAAAATATTGTAATCGTCCGAAAGCTTTTCGACGCTGGCTTTCGGCCAGATTCCCTGGATTTGCTTCGTGGCCACCCCGCTTAGCTGGCGCGGCGCGGCGATGTAAAAATAAATTTCTTCGCCGACGTGCGGCACGGCCACTTCGAAGGCCACCGGAACTTTCAGGGAAGACAAAGCGCTGAACAGCTGTTCGCTTTTATTGATTTCGGCTTTGAAATCTTTATTTTCGGCGGCTTCCTGGGGAAATTTTATCAGATATGTTTCAATCTGGATAAGATTGGTCAAAACTTTCCTTTCGAAAATCCGCCAAAGGTGATAGCCGAAAAACACCGCCGCCGCCAGAACAACAAACCCGCCGATAATAATAAGAAAAGCCATTTTATTTTATAATTCCACGCTGCTTTAAAATCGGATAAAGCTTTTCAACCAGTGAATCGTGGAAAGCGTCGAGCACGAAAGGGCTTTGTTTTTTTGCTTCCTGAGTCGCCTTTTGGATTCCATCCCTGAAAGTCATCTCGATTAATTTTTCGATTTTCGCTTTCACTTCCTCCGGCGCGGCTTTAGCGTAATCGGGCAAAATATTCTCGCTCTCCAAAACCTGTTTCCCCGCGGCGGATTTGGTTTGGGCCGTCTGAACATAGGCAGTTTGCAAAGACTTCTTTAGAACTTCCTGACCGCTTAAATTGGCAGCCTCGGGGCGTTCGTAATGCTTTTGGATTTCCGAAGAAAGCCGCTCGACGTCGGCTTTAAGCGGAACTTGCTCGATATGCTGGATATTTGGCGATTGGTCGGACATTTATTGTTATTATACTATTTTATTTCGGTTATTTCATCATTCTCCCGCGGTCAACCCTATTTTTAGCTATCTCCCCTTGCTATTGACATTTTTATTTAATCGGCTATAATTAGAAGGTTCTTTAAAAATTAAAGCAGCCTTGACCGGAAAGGTTCCGGCAAAAGCGGCAAAAAAACCACAAAACCACAGACCAGTAAGGAGGTTATTATGCTTTAACAGGATAAGTAGTGACATCATTATGCCCCTTGCGCAAGCAGGGGGCTTTATATTTTTGTAGCCTCAACCGGATTCGAACCGGTGTTCCATGGTTGAGAACCATGTGTCCTAGGCCAAACTAGACGATGAGGCCATTAAATTAATCATACAAAGATTAGCCTATTATATAAATAAATCAATAAAAATAGATTTAAGCTAATTTCCGTCAGATTATCAAAATTCAGGATTTAGCTGACCGAAATTTTATTTCTTCAGCTATTTTATCAAGGCCGATGGCATGAGACGCCTTTATTAAAATCAAATCTCCTTTCTTGATTATCTCCTGGACTTTTAGTTTCGCTTCGTCGGCAGTATCAAAAATAAAAACTTTATCTTTTTTCATCCCCGCGTCTATTGCCGCTTCCGCCATAAGTTTTGAACGCGACCCGACGGCAAATAAAATATCGGCCGCCTGCTTAGCCATTCTGCCTATTTTTTCGTGAGCTTCCAGAGAATACTTCCCTATCTCAAGCATATCGCCAAGAACCGCAACCTTTCTTTTTGCTTCGACGTCCCTTAAAACATACAAGGCCGCGCGCAT
>JAVHRF010000021.1:0-1201 GCA_036171515.1 Minisyncoccota bacterium
TTTCGAACTCGGCCGCCACGGCCGCGGCGACCGGTTTTCTGCTTTGGGGCAGCTCGATTTGGAAATCTCCGAGATTGATTGATTTTTGAAGCGGCGATGCTTGCTCTTCGTGGATAACGGTCGGCTCTAAAGGAACCGGCGTGGGTTCGGCTTCGGCCGGCTTGGGAGCTGGAGTTTTTTCCGCCAGAGGAGAAATTTTTTTCTCGGCAACCGGCGCTCCGGTTTCCATTTCAAGCGGCTGGGGCACGGCGGAAAGTTCTTTGGCGGCCAATTCTAATGGCGTAGGCGGAGCCTCAGCTTCTTCTTCCTCAGAAAGGACAGGATTATAATTTTTCTCGATTTCGGTTTTCAGCGGCGTGAATATTTTTTTGGTTATTTCTTCGCTGATTCCGGAGGCTTTTTTAGGGTCTATTTCTACGGCTTCTTCTAAATTCTGTTCAAATTCTTCCGGTAAAATAAAGCCCATCAAAACATCTCCGACTAAAGTGCCTACTATTATAGTAGAGGGATAGTCTAAATCGGTTATATTCTGGCTTACGACAGCGTTAAGATAAGGAGACCAAATAGCGTCCTTTAAGGTTTGGGGCAAAGAATCGTACCTTTTAATTGCTTGTTCTTGACTAATGCTAATCATTTTCCAATTTAATTTTATGGAGTCGGCTTATATGTTACCGGCGATCCGCCGCTTGATGACGGTCTTCCCGATGGCGACTTTAGGGGGGGCGCTGAAGGAAATCCGCCTGAGCGGCCACCCGAAGAGCTTCCTGATGATTTACCTATGACCACGGTTTTGCCGGCGGATTGTTTTCCGAGCGCCACGATGCTTCCCGCGTGTCCATTAGCGTATACTTGGCCCATAGGTGCGTTTTTAATTAAATTATTGAGAAATGGCCTCTCTCCTAATGTGTCCAACTTATTTAACAGCTTAACATAAGCTGTGTCGTTATCGCTTGCCTTGCCTTTTCTTAAAATGGCGTTATTTATAAAATCATCAATCTCATCCTTGTTTTTTATTGCGTCTAATTTACCGCCCTTAACTAACTGATCTACTTTATGGAGCCATACTTTATCCGTTACGTCAGCCGCGCTCTTGCCGTTTCCTAATTTAGCCATAACTGAATTGTATGTCGCGGGGTTGTTGGAGATGGCGAATGATAATGCCTCTTGTACGGCGTCGTGTCCTTGTTTCGACTGGCCGGCC
>JAVHRF010000022.1:0-5201 GCA_036171515.1 Minisyncoccota bacterium
AAAATCCAATCTTTTGGAGAATATGGCTATTGGCGACATCCGCGCCGGGCGGGGTGTGGCGATTATTGACCCTCACGGCGAATTTGCCGACAGAGTTTTGGATTTTATTCCCGAAGAGCGGTTAAACGACGTCGTTTATTTCAATCCGGCCGACCCCGATTATCCGATAGCGTTTAATCCCATCGAGAAAATCGAAGGAGAATACCGCCATTTGGTTGCTTCCGGAATTATGGCCGTTTTTAAAAAAATTTGGCCTGATGTTTGGTCGGCCAGGATGGAATACATTTTGAACAACACTCTTTTGGCGCTTTTAGAATATCCTAACAGCACGCTTTTAGGGGTGATGAAAATGTTGAACGACAAAAGTTATCGCCAAAAGATCGTCGATAATCTGCAAGACGTGGTTATTAAATCTTTTTGGGTTGACGAATTCGCCAAGTATACCCAGCGGCTAGAAACCGAAGCGGTGGCCGCCATTCAGAATAAAGTCGGTCAATTCGTTTCTAATCCTTTAATCAGGAATGTTTTGGGCCAACCTCATTCTTCCATCAATATGAGGAAGATAATGGATGAGGGAAAAATTTTAATAGTCAATCTTTCCAAAGGAAGGATAGGCGAGGACAACTCAACTTTGCTTGGCGCGATGGTTATCACCCGGCTTCAGCTGGCGGCGATGAGCCGCGTCGATATTCCCGAAGAACAAAGAAGGGACTTCTTCCTTTACGTCGACGAGTTCCAAAATTTCGCCACGGAATCTTTCGCGACCATTCTTTCGGAGGCGCGGAAATATCACTTAAGCATGGTTTTGGCGCACCAATATATCGGCCAGCTGGTCCATGAACAAAACACCACTGTCCGCGATGCTATTTTCGGAAACGTCGGAACAATCATCACTTTCAGAATCGGAGCGGCCGACGCCGAATTTTTGGAAAAAGAATTTCTGCCGGAATTTACCGAGAACGATTTGGTTAATCTGCCGAAATATCACATTTACCTTAAGTTGATGATAGACGGAATGGCCTCACGGCCTTTTTCGGCCGAAACGCTTCCGCCTTACATTATGACGACTTCCAGCTTAAGAGATGTCATCATCGAAAATTCGCAGCATCTTTACGGCACACCTATATCGGTTGTGGAAAAACGCATCGCCAGCGACTGGGGCTCGAGCGCATCAGCAGTTGAAGAAAAAAATCTTCGCCGTGGAGAGCAGTCTTTAGGCAGTGTTTTAAAGAAAGAAGAAGAAAGAGAATTCCGGCCGAGAAATTACCCGAGTCAGCCGAGAGAGCACAAAGAAGTTGATATCGAATCAATTAAAAAAGCGATTTCCGATTCTTTGAACAAGAATTTGGATAATTCACAAAGCCAAAATAAGGAAAATAATGGATCCCGTTAGAAAATTAATAATGACATTAAACTATAAAAATTTATCTAAACAATTTGTTAAAAAATCTTTGAGTCGGAAAGAAGTTTGTTTTAATTTTCTAACGGGATGGAGTTTGATATTCTGACGATTTTCCCAAACCTTTTCGATTCTTATTTAAAAGAGGCTCTTATAAAAAGAGCCGTTAAAAATAAAATTATTTCGGTTAAAGCGGTTAATCTCCGCGATTTCGCTTCCGGGGTCCATCATCAAGTCGACGACCGGCCGTTTGGCGGCGGGCCGGGGATGGTGCTCAAAATCGAACCAATCGTCCGCGCTGTCGGTTCAATTTTGAGAATTTCCAATTTCCAATTTCCAATTTCCAAACAAATCCGAAAAACCAAACTCCCAAAAACCCGGGTTATTCTTTTTTCCACCCGCGGAAAAAAATTGGACGCTAAAACCGCTAAGCGGCTTTCGAAATACAAAAAGCTGATTTTAATTTGTGGCCGTTATGAAGGCGTCGACGAACGGGTCGCCAAATACGTCGCCGACGAGGAAATTTCGATAGGCGATTACATTTTAAACGGCGGTGAGCTGGCAAGCCTGGTTTTAATCGAAACAGTCTCGCGTTTTCTGCCTAATTTTTTGGGCAAATATGAGTCTTTGGAAGAATTGAAAGGTTCTTATCCCGCCTACACGCGCCCGCCTGTTTATGAAATAGGAAAATTGAAAGCCAGAGTTCCCGAAGTTTTACTCTCCGGAAATCATCAAAAAATCGCGCAATGGCGGCAGAAATTCGGCGGGAAATAAGATTTAAATTTTCCAAAATATCGAATACCATTTGGTCAACAATTTTCCGTCCGGCGAATTAAAATCACTTGCGGGCAAACTCTAAAAATGTAGAATAGGATAAACAGGATTAAGATTATTCAATCGCGGGATTAGTATAGTGGCAGCATCCCCCACTCTTCGGACGACAATCATAATTTTTAACACTAGCGGGTATGGTTCAGTGGCAGAACGCGACCTTCCCAAGGTTGAGACGCGGGTTCGATTCCCGCTATCCGCTCAAAGCAAGTGTTTAAAGAGTGGGGGACTTCCCAAGCAACAGGCGCGGGCGATTCTCGTATCCCGCTCCAGTTTTAGATAAGGGCCAGTTTTGGAATTGAATTAGAACAGGATTTTGGCGTATAATATAAATTATGAAGATAACAATTTGTACTTCAAAGATTCATCGCGCCACTGTTACGGAGGCCGATTTGAATTACGTCGGCTCTATCACTATCGACCCTGATTTGCTGGAGGCGGCAGATATCAAGCCGTTCCAAATTCTTCAGATAACCAATTGCTCCAACGGAGTTTTATGGAGAACATATGCCATGGAAGGTGTAAGAGGTAAAGGCGATGTTTGCCTGAACGGTCCGCCGGCAAGGCATTTCCAGGTCGGCGACAAAGTAATCATTCTTGCCGAGGCATGGGTTGACCCGGAAGAAGCCGGAAGAATCGAGCCGATAGTGGTTTTTGTCGATGATAAAAACAAAATCACTGGCGTCGAAAAGCATAAACTTATAAAACCGTTCTCAAATGGAAAGTAAGGTTTTTAAACCTAACCCGGGCAAGAGCCTAGAGATAAGCGTGGTCGGAGAGACTTATCTCCGTTTGCCGATAAGAACGGGCATCATAACCGAAAAAGACAATCTTCTTGAGCTTCTTCAAAAATACATCGCTCCCCATCTTCAACCCGGTGATATTATTTTTATCAGCGAAAAAGTGGTAGCCCTGACTCAGGGTCAGATAATAAATTTAAACGACGTCAAAACTTCCAAGCTGGCGAAATTTCTTGCCAGGCGCGTTCATAACAATTACGGCACCAAAGATTTCCGCGGCTTTGGTCATGGCACGCCGATGGCAATGCAGCTTTTCATACATGAAGCCGGCCTGCCGAGGGTTTTATTTGCGGCCGGAGTATCGGCCATAACAAGGCCGCTGGGCATAAAGGGACTTTTTTACTTCATTTGCGGGAAAAGGGCTAAATCGATAGATTGCCCGATGTCTTTTCTTATCCAGCCTTACACACATTACGCCAAATTGCCGCCGATAAATCCCAAAAAGGTGGCTAGAGAAGTGAAAGAAAAATTCGGCAATGAAACCGTAATAATAGACGCCAATTATCTCGGGGCTTTCGCATTGGGAATTTCCGGCAAGGGTGTCAAAGAAAAATTCGCCCAAGAAGTTTTCCGCGACAATCCGCTCGGACAATCGGACGAACTTACGCCTTTTTGCATAGTCAGAAAAAAGTAATTTATTCCGCCAACATCCGGAGTCGATTTATCGTAAGCCCGAAGGAGCCCCCGCACTTCTGTGTGGGAAGGTATTATTTTTTTAAAAAATATTGTCGGCTCCCGGCTTATCCGATAAAAAACGGTTGACAAGCCGGTTAAAAGATTTAAGCTGAAATCAGTTAATTAAAAAGCAAAGGATGGATATATGGACGAAAAGCGCAGTCAAAGGCTTAACATTTACGAGGGAGAAGGAGCTATCAAACGTTTTATCGAGCGCGATGAAATGACTTCAATCGTGGAATTGCCTTCGGAATTGAACCCCTTGAGAGGCAAGGGAGTGAAAATTTTTGCCAAGCTTATGTTTGAAAATTCATTGCTGAATTTCAAGCTTTACCCGGCCCTGGAGATGCTTATGGAAGCCGAAGAAAAAGGATTGCTGAAGGATGTCGAATTTCTCGTCGAGGGCTCTTCTGGAAATACTGTCGCCGCTCTGGCTGTTTTGGCGCGGGTTCACTACGGAAAGAAACTGATTGCCGTAGTTCCGCGCGACATAGCCGCCGGGAAGCTTAATATGCTTCATATACTTGGCGCCGAAATCAGATTTGCCGATCCGGCCAAAGGAGGCGTCGCTGAAGCGAGGGAATTAGGAAAAAATAAGGGCTTCCTTAATCTTGACCAGTATTCCAATGAAGGAAATATCAGAGGGCACGCCAAATGGACAGCCAAACAGACGCTCGAGCAGATGGGCGGCAGGCTGACAATTTTTTGTGCCGGACTTGGAACGACGGGAACAGCTCTTGGGGCTAAACGCTGTTTTGAAGAAAACGGCTCCAAAGCCTCGGTGGTCGCGGTTATTCTGGAGGAAGAAGAGCGTCCGGCCGTACCGGGAGTGAGAACCGAGAAGAGATTGGAAGAAGTCTCTTTTAGCTGGAAGTCGAAGGTTGATTACTCGGTTTTTGCCGGCACGAAAGAATCTTATCTCTTAAGCTTAAAACTCTGCAGAAACGGAATCTTGGCCGGGCCGAGTTCGGGATTTGCCTTATCTGGGCTTATGAAGTTTTTAAAATCTTACGAGCTTGAACTGGATAAATTCAGGAATTCCGACGGCGAAGTGGTTGCCGTGTTTATTTGTCCCGATACGGTCCTGCCGTATCTTGATAAATATGCGGCGCAGCTTAACCCGGAAGATTTTGGTTAATTTTGCCCCCACGCTTACGTATAGGCGCGGGGGTTATTTTTTTTATATTTATAAAAATTCAAAATTAAAATTGCTTGCGGACAAATCCTAAAAAGGTAGAATAATTTTAACGGGCTGTAGTATAGCGGCAGTACGCCCAGCTCTTTCTTTCACGGGGTGTAGTATAGAGGTAGTACGCATGCATGGGGTGCATGTAGCCCGAGTTCAATTCTCGGCACCCCGACCTTTTAAGAAAGGGCTGGGTAGACCGGGTTCGACTCCCGGCAGCCCGACCGAAGCCCATCAAATAATACCTAGTCTTACGCCGGGAGTCGAACGGCGGCACCCCGATTTTTAGCAAGAAAACCGGACGAGCCGG
>JAVHRF010000023.1:0-5197 GCA_036171515.1 Minisyncoccota bacterium
GCTCGGCACCTCGATGTCGGCTCGCCCTAGCGCGGGGCTGGAGAAGGTCCCAAGCGTTTGGCTGTTCGCCAATTAAAAGGGCACGCGAGCTGGGTTCAAACCGTCGTGAGACAGGTTGGTCTCTATCTGTTGCAGGCGTTGACGCTTGAGGGAAGTTGTCCTTTGTACGAGAGGATCAGGATGAACGAACCTCTGGTCTACCGGCTTTGTTACCAAATGAAGCGCCGGGTAGCTATGTTCGGAAGGGATAAGCGCTGAAAGCATCTAAGCGCGAAGCCCCTCCCAAGATTAGGCGTCTCAGACTCGTGGAAGATTACCACGTTGATAGGCTTTAGGTGTAAGCGCAGCAATGCGTTTAGCCGAGAAGTACTAATAAGTCATAATTATTTTTCTCAATCCTTCTATAATCTTTTGATTGAAAATTTCGCGCCGTAATTATTGGCAGCGATTTCCCGGTGATTTAACCTATCGTGCCCTACTCGATTCCATTCCGAACTCGAAAGTAAAAGCGATAGGTGCCGATGATACTTAATGCTTCGGCGTTTGGGAAAGTAGGCTTTGCCGGGATATCATTGCCAATAATTCGGCGGTAGGCGTATAATAAAAATATGAATCGCCGTTTATTAAAGCAGATTATTTACTTGACCGGTTATTTGGCGGCGATTTTTTTGGTTTTATTCGTAATTTATCTTATCTGGTTTAAGCCCGCGCCGAGTTGTTTCGACGGTATTCAAAATCAGGGCGAGACCGGCGTTGACTGCGGCGGGCCTTGCGCTTCCTGCGAAATAGGAACGTTGGCGCCGCTCAAAGTTTCCTGGGTTAAAAATTTTCCGGTCTGCTGCAGAAGCGTAATCGTCGCGGAAATCAAAAATCCGAATTCGGTTTGGGGCGCGGGCGGTTTTTCTTACACTTTCGACGTCTACGACATTTCCGACAATAAAATTTACACTTTAACAAAATCATCTTTCATTTACGCGAACGAGATTAAATATCTGGTGGAGTCGAATGTCGGTGTCGACCCAAAGAGAATCGGAAACGTAAAACTTTCCTTTTCGGACATTAACTGGAAATCTCAAGAAGAATTTTCCCGACCTGAAACGCAGACAAGAGAGATAAAAACGGAACAAACCCAGCCGATAAAAATAAACGGTCTGGTTCTTAACAACAATTCTTATTCCTTGTCCAAACTGAACGTTCTTGGTTTTTTATACAACCAGAAAGGAAATTTAGTCAGCGCTTCGAAAACGGAACTGGGCGGAACTCCGGCTTTTAAAGAAGAACAATTTCAGATTACTTTTCCGCTCACGCTTTTTGTAGGCGGCGCCACTTCTTCGATTGATTTCAGCAAGACCCAAGTTTATGTTGAAGCAATTCGATAAGCCCTATAATTCCAAAGAAGTCGAGGATAAAATTTACCGACTTTGGGAAAAGTCGGGGTTTTTTAACCCTGACCGGCTGCCGCCGGTCAGCGCGGAACAATGCGGAACAAACGCGGAAAAACGCCGAAAAATTCAGCGTAGTTCTGTGTCAGTTCGGCGTCCGTTCACCATCGTATTACCTCCGCCTAATGTGACCGGCAGTTTGCATCTGGGCCATGCCTTAAACGCCGTAATTCAGGATATTTTGATTCGCAAAAAAAGAATGGAAGGTTATAAGACGCTTTGGATTCCGGGCACCGACCATGCCGGAATCGCCACCCAAAACGTCGTTGAAAAACAGCTTAAAAAAGAAGGGCTGTCGCGCCACGATTTGGGACGGGAAAAATTTTTGGAAAAAGTTTGGGAGTGGAAAGAAAAGTACGGAAATATAATTTTAGACCAGTTAAAAAAAATAGGCGCGTCCTGCGATTGGTCGCGCGCCGCTTTTACAATGGATGAAAATTACAGCAAAGCGGTCCAAGAGGCGTTTAAGCATTATTACGACAAAGGTTGGATTTACCGGGGAGAAAGAATTGTCAATTGGTGTCCGAGATGCGGGACAAGTTTGTCCGATTTGGAATTGGAATACGAAGAAGAGAAAGGAAAGTTGTGGCATATTCGGTATCCGTTAAAAGGTCAAATGTCAAATGTCAAAGGTCAGGAGTTCATTGTAGTTGCCACGACACGGCCCGAAACTATGCTGGGCGATTCCGCGATTGCCGTAAATCCAAAGGACAAAAGGTACAAAGATTTAATCGGCAAAAAGGTTATTCTACCGATTCTTAACAGGGAAATTCCAATTATCGTTGACCAGGCGGTTGACAAAGATTTCGGCACAGGCGCTGTCAAAGTTACGCCCGCTCACGATTTTACGGATGCGGAAATCGGTGAACGGCACAATCTAGCGATTCATAAAATAATCAACGAGCAGGGGAAGATGACTAAAGAAGCCGGCGCTGTGTGCGAAGGACTGAAAATTTCCGGCTGTCGGGAGAAGGTGGTGGAAAAACTGAAAGAATTGAATCTACTGGAAAAAGAAGAAGATTACGTTCACAGCGTTGCCAAATGTTATCGTTGCGGCGGCACGGTTGAACCTCTGCCGTCTTTACAATGGTTTTTGAAGATGGGTAAATTGGCGAAGATTGCTATAAAAGCGGTTGAAAGCGGGAAAGTGAAATTTTATCCGGAACGATGGCAAAGAGTTTATCTCGATTGGCTCAAAAACGTTAAAGATTGGTGTATTTCCCGTCAAATTTGGTGGGGGCATAAAATTCCATTGGAGGGCGCGGAGGACGTTTTAGATACCTGGTTTTCCTCCGCGTTATGGCCGTTTGCCACTCTTGGTTGGCCCCTCGACGTGGCACAGGATAAACCCCAAAAAGGAAGCGATTTGGAAAAATTCTATCCAACGCAAGTGCTTTCGACCGCGCGCGATATCATAAATCTTTGGGTGGCGAGGATGGTGTTTTCCGGAATGGAATTTATGGGCGAAGTTCCGTTCAGCGATGTTATAATTCACGCCACTATTCTGACTAAAGAGGGGAAACGAATGTCCAAGTCGCTCGGCACCGGCGTTGACCCGATGAATTTGATTGAAAAATACGGGGCGGACGCCACGCGGTTCGGCTTGATTTGGCAGGCAATGGGCGGCCAGGACATTCATTGGTCCGAAGAACATGTGATTGCCGGCAAAAAATTCGCCAATAAATTATGGAATATCGCGCGATTTGTGCTGACGCAAACGGGAAATCCCAAAGAAATTTCAAAATCAAATTTATCAAAAGAAGATAAAGAAATTTTAGAAAAATTGGAACAGGTGAAAAAATCGGTCAGCAAAGATATTGACGAATACAATTTCGGTCAGGCGCTCCACACGCTTTACGATTTTATCTGGCACGATTTCGCGGATAAATACATTGAATACTCTAAAGACAAAAATTCCAAAGAAACTCATTACTCATTACTCTATACTCTATGCTCTATACTAAAACTCCTCCATCCTTTTATGCCGTTCATCACCGAGGAAATTTATCAAAATTTGCCCGAAAAAGATAAAAATTTATTGTTAATTGAACAATGGTGATTTTAGCCGTGCTTTTGGGAATCTTGCCGGGGTTTGTTTGGCTGATGTTTTATCTTCAGGAAGACGAACATCCGGAGCCGAAAAAAATGATAGCCAAAGTTTTTTTCGCCGGCGTTTTAATAACCGTCGTAATCGTTATTTTGCAGTTTTTGTTCCAGGAATTATCCGAGTTGATAATTATTCCTCGACAGGATTTCGTTTCGATGGCGGTGTTCGCCGGCATTGAAGAGATTTTCAAATTTTTGGCCGCTTATTTGGTAATCAGGCGCAGTAAATTTTTTGACGAACCAGTTGACGCGATGATTTATATGATTGTGGCGGCTCTGGGAGTGGCGACTGTTGAGAATGTTTTAATTGCCATTAATATAATGCAAACCGGTTTGAACGAAGTTTTTAACACAATTACTCTTCGTTTTCTCGGGGCGACCCTGCTCCACACTTTAAGTTCGGGGATCATGGGTTATGCTTGGGCAGTGGGTATAATGAGAAAACGCGTCGGTCTCTGGGTTTTCTTCGGTTTAATCAACGCCGTTGCCTTGCATTCGGTTTTCAATTATCTTATAATGATATTCGACAGACAAATTTTGATTTATCCGACATTATTTTTAATCGTCGCCGCATTTTTCATTTTTTACGATTTCGAGAAGTTAAAAAAAGCGTAAGTATATGGATAACGACACTAAAAATTTTTTCGAGAAATTGGCGTCAGGAAACAATAGCGAGGTTGATTTGGAACTCGACAGTAAGACAAAGACCAGAGGCAGAAAGAAGAACAACAATAAAGAAGAAATAACGGCGCCTGAAGAAGAAAGAGACATAACCGATATTTTTGAAGAAGCCGAAGGTCAGCTGACAATCGACGTTTACCAGACCCCGACCAACATAGTCGTTGAGTCCGCCATAGCCGGAGTGAAGCCGGAAGACATAGATGTTTCAATAAGCGCGGATTCGGTTACTGTCCGCGGCAAGCGCGAAAAAGAAGAAACAGTCAAAGGCGCGGATTATCTTTATCAGGAATGCTATTGGGGAAGATTTGCCCGTTCGGTGGTTCTGCCGCAGGAAATCGACCCGGACAGGGCGCAGGCGAGTTTGAAAAACGGCGTTCTGAAAATCGTTCTGCCGAAAGTGGACAAACAAAAACAAAAGAAGATAAAAATAAAAACGGAATAATTATTCCGTTTTTATTTTTGTCCTTTTAATTAAAAAATTAAATAATGAAGGGAGGAAAGGAGATGCAGAACAATAAGAGGAAGATATTTTTGATGCTTTGTAAAAAGCATCAAAAAGCAAAAAAATTTAGAGAATGGGTGCCAATACCGGAGAAGTTTAAGGCGCTGATTGAAAATTATTCGGCTGACATCTCTATTATAGAGATGGATTGCCCAGAGTGTAAAGCGGCACGCCGGAAGGCAGAGGATTCAATATTATGGAGATGGGGGAGATGGTTTCTTCAAAAGATGAGTATTAAAGAGGCTCAGTTTTAACTGAGCCTTTTTTGGTGCTGTATTCTAAAAAGGTGGATGACAATTTCAGGTTTTTCTTTGGCCGCTAAATTCTTTCAAATAATTTTTAACCCTTCCAATAAATAAATCAATCAATAGAATAAAAATTATCAAAAGCAAAATTACTAATAATTTATGCGCTACCCAAAAACCATTGATATAAGTCCAAATATTATAAAAGAATCTATCAAACC
>JAVHRF010000024.1:0-1177 GCA_036171515.1 Minisyncoccota bacterium
ATAAAAATAGCTGTCGTTGAATTGCGACGCCCCAAGTTCCGACGAAGCGCTGGCCAGCATAATCAGGCCGAAAACAGTCAGCCCGAAAACCAGGGCGATAATAAAATAATCCGGAGCTCCCCCGCGTTTGCTTACAAAAAGATTTTTAAGAGCCATGGCGCAAGGTTTCGCCGGCCAGTTCGGCGCACTTATTGTCTTCCCAGGCGATTTTGCCGTTGACGATTACGGTTATGACTTTTTGGTTTTTCAGTATGACCAAATCGGCGAAATAATTTTCTTCGATAACCCCTCTTTTTTTTAAGCCGAACAATTCCGCGGGGACGGCGGTTATTTTACGGATGGCGTCTTCGAGGCTCATTAATTTATTATCCGAAACGTATTTTAAGAAGCGGCTAAAGGTTTCCCGCGAGCGTAAAGATTTTATTCTTTCGAAGCCTTTAATGCTTTCCAGGCTGGCGGCGTGTGAAGCGATGAGCGATTTAGGGCTGGCGGCAGCCTTTAGAGCCAGATCCAAATTAATGTTTTTTACCGCGAGGGTTGCTTTCAGCTTGGTAAGCGACATTATTTTCAGCATCATTTCTTTAGGTGGCAGAGAGAATATTTCCATTAATTCCTGGAACGTTTTGCCGACTAAAAAATCGAATTTAAAAGCCTGGGCTATTTTAAGCTCTTGAGGATTAAAATCGGGCAGTTCTTTGATAATTTTAGATTGAAGCCAGGGATCGCGGATTGCTCTCGACGGCTCAACGTCCCGGTTTTCTTTCAGCCACTTCGGCAGAAAATTAACGATAGGCAGAAGATTTTCGTTGATTGGGAAAAAATCAAAATATATATTGGGATTTTTCGATTGCTCCAGTAATTCCATTGCTTCTTCGTAATCTTTTTCGAAGCCCGCAAGCGGCAAGAAATGGCTCAATATTATTTTGGCGTTTTTCCCTTTGGCTATATTGATTATTTCCCCGACCTGATTTTTTAGTTCACGGCACTCGTCAAGATGAAAAGAAATTAAAGCGTTATCCTTTTTGGTGATTTGTAAAAAATCTTTGATCAGCGCCGAGGGAGATGGGACGACTGGCATTCCTTTTTCTATGGAAAGCCCGAAAGATCCTTCCTGAATGGATTTGTCCAGCAGGCTTTTAACGGCGGCGGCATCTTTTTTATTCAGGTTGTTTTTATT
>JAVHRF010000025.1:0-1176 GCA_036171515.1 Minisyncoccota bacterium
CCGCGCGAGCATCTGCCGCTTTGGTCGCTTCTTGCCGAGCACTCACTTGGATGGGATTGTGCCGCCTAAATCTTCCGGCAGAGAATCGCTCCATTTTACCTGCCTATACCTGTCTAAATCGACTTTCTTCTTATTTAAAGACGATAAATAATCCTTGTAAGTATTAAAGGTTGTCCCTCCGTGGATTAAGACGATTTGTTTTTTCATATTAATTATTTTTTGACTTGCTCCTTATAAGTTTAAATTATTACTGCGGGACTTGGGCTCGAACCAAGATACCGGGCTCCAAAGGCCCGTGTCCTACCATTAGACGATCCCGCAAAATTTTACCTTAATAAAGTTTATTATTTAGAGCCGGTTTTTTCAATAGATTTCAGGTTTTCTATAATCGCCACCTCGAGCGGAACAAAACCGAACGGGCTGTAGCGGATTTCGGTGTAGGCTTCCAGAAGCGATTTCATCAGGGCGACCAAGCTGCGGGCGTCGGCTTTTTCGGCCTGCGCCTTTATTTTTTTGGCTTCTTCGGCGGTCAAATCGGATTTTAAAAATTCCTCTATCGCCGGGTCGAGCTTCAAAGTTAAAACTTTCCTTAAATAATGAATCAGGTCTTTGGTCAGCTGGGTAAAATTGATTCCCTCCTCGTTGAATCTGGCAACCGTTTCAAGCGCTCCGCCCAAATTCGCGCCAATCAAGCAATCGGCCAGCTCACTGGTTTTCTGGAATCCGGCGCGGCCGATGAGCCGCTCGGCTGTTTCCAAATCTATCTTCTCGCCCAGCGAAGAAACTTGCTCCAGAAGGGACTCGGCGTCACGGAAGCTTCCCTCTCCCGCGGCGGCAATAAGTTCCAAAGCGTCTTCGCCGATTTTGATTCCCTCGTTTTTGGCGATTAGCTTTAACTTCTCCATGATTTCGCCTTTTGTCGCTTTTTTAAAAATAAACCTTTGAGTCCGGGAAACAATCGTCGCCGGCATCTTTTCATATTCGGTCGTCGCCAAAATCAAAATAGCGTAGCTTGGCGGCTCTTCCAGGGTTTTTAAAAGCGCGTTCATAGCTTCTTTAGTAAGCATATGCGCTTCGTCGATGATATAAATTTTATGAGGCGACCCGACCGGCGACACCCTGATGGCTTCTTTCAAATTCCTGATTTCGTCGATACCGCGGTTTGAAGCGGCGTCG
>JAVHRF010000026.1:0-5021 GCA_036171515.1 Minisyncoccota bacterium
TTTGGTCTACCGTTTTCTCCCTATTAAAAATTTTTCTCCTCAAGCTCAGCCGTTAATCAGCCAACCTAATCTCAACGAACTTCAAATTAAATCTTATGACTGGTTTGAAAAGAAAGGCATTAAAGAATTATTCCAGGAAATTTCTCCAATTCACGACCATACGGGCAAAGAATTGGAGCTTTATTTTGACTATTATTATTTCGATGAGCCTAAATTCGACGAAAAAACTGCGTGCTACAAAGACGCCACTTACGAGGCTGCTTTTAAAGTCAAACTCAGGCTGGTAAACAAGAGAACCAAAAAAGAAGAAGTCCAGGAAGTTTATCTTGGCGATTTTCCGCAGATGACCGAGCGGGGAACTTTTATCATTAACGGTGTTGAAAGGGTCGTCGTATCACAATTAGTCCGTTCAGCCGGCGTTTATTTCACCGGGGTTTTCAGGGAAGGCCGGCGGCTTTTTGGCGCCAAAGTGATTCCCAACCGCGGCACCTGGCTGGAATTTGAAACGGATATGGACGGCCAGATAGGGGTTAAAATCGACCGCCACCGCAAAACGCCCGTCACCAACTTGCTTAGGATTTTCGGACTTGAAACCAACGAACAGATTTTAAAAACTTTCCGCGACATAGATAAGGGCCAGATAAAATACGTGGAAAAAACTTTAGCCAAGGATTCGGCCAAAAATGTCGGCGACTCCTATCTCGAGATATACAAAAGAATCCGGCCGGGCGATTTAGCCACGGTTGAAAACGCCAAGAGTTTGATTGACGCGATGTTCAAGAGGTTCGACCGCTACGACCTTTCGCCGGTCGGCCGCTTCAAAACCAACCAGCGTTTGAGTATCAAAAGCGAAGATAGGACGCTGAATTTAAATGATTTAATAGCTATCGTCAGGGAAATCGTAAGGCTTAACAATGACCCCCGAGCCGAAGCTGACGACATAGACCACTTGGGCAACCGCCGTCTCCGCCCGGTCGGCGAACTTTTGGAAAACCGGCTTCGCCTCGGCATAAGCCGATTGAGAAGGATAGTCCAGGACAGGATGTCCACTTCCGCGGATAAAGAAAGCCTTTTGCCGGCCCAGCTTATTAATTTCCGGCCGATAATGGCGGTTATCAACGAATTTTTTGCCTCATCACAGCTTTCTCAGTTCATGGACCAGGTAAATCCTCTGGCGGAAGTCGAGCATCGCCGCCGTATTTCGGCTTTAGGTCCCGGCGGACTGACCAGGGAGAGGGCGAGTTTCGAGGTGCGCGACGTTCACCGTTCCCATTACGGCCGTATTTGTCCTATCGAAACGCCTGAAGGCTCGAATATTGGCTTAATCAACTATCTTGCCAGTTTTGCCAGGGTCAATGAATACGGTTTTATCGAAACCCCTTACGTCAAAGTCAAAAACAAAAAAATAACCAAAGAAGTGGTCTGGGTTAATGCTTTGGAAGAAGAAAAATACACTATCGTTAATGCCGGCGCCAAAAGGGACAAGAACGACAAGCTTGTCGGCGACAATCTGGAGGGGAGAATAAAAGGCGAGCCGGGAGTTTGCTCCGCGGACGAGGTTGATTTTATCGAAGTGGCGCCAAACCAATTTATCAGTATGGCGACTTCGCTTATTCCTTTTTTGCAGCACGATGACGCCACGAGGGCTTTGATGGGTTCGAACATGCAAAGGCAGGGAGTGGCTTCGGTCAAGCCCAGCGCTCCTTACGTTTCGACCGGATTTGAAGAAAAAGTCGCCCGCGATTCCGGTTATTTGATTACCGCCAAGGAAGACGGAAAAATAATCGAGGTTGACGGCGATCACGTTAAGGTCAAATCTGCTAAAGGAAACCAGAATTATCCTCTGGAAAAATTCAAGCGGTCCAATCAATTTACCAGCATTTCGCATTATCCGCGGGTTTCTATCGGCCAATCGGTTAAGGCCGGAGATATTTTAGCCGATGGTCCGGCGATGGACAACGGCGTTTTGGCTTTGGGCCAGAACCTTTTAGTGGCGTTCCTTTCGTGGGAAGGCGCCAATTTTGAGGACGCCGTAATCCTTTCGGAAAGAGTGGTCAGGGATGACCTCTTTACTTCGGTGCATATCGAAGATTTTTACGTTGATGTCCGAGACACCAAGCTTGGCCCGGAAATAACCACCCATGATATTTCAAACGTTTCCGAAGAAAAACTCAGCAATTTGGACGAAGAAGGAATTATCAGAATCGGCGCTGAGGTGAAGGGCGGCGATATCCTGGTCGGAAAAATTTCTCCCAAAGGCGAAGGGGAACTGACGGCCGAAGAAAGGCTGCTTAGGGCGATATTCGGCGAAAAAGCGCGCGACGTCAAAGACACGTCTCTGACTTTGCCTCATGGAAAAATGGGCCGAGTTGTCGGCATTAAAATTTTCTCGCGCGAAAAAGGCGACAAGCTTGAACCGGGAATAATTAAAAGAATCCAGGTTGAAGTGGCGCAGTTAAGGAAAATCCAAGCCGGAGACAAACTGGCCGGCCGGCACGGCAATAAAGGCGTTATCTCGCAGGTACGTCCGGTTGAAGATATGCCTTATTTGGAAGACGGCACGCCTGTTGATATTATTCTTAATCCGCTGGGAGTCGCTTCCAGAATGAATTTGGGTCAGACTCTGGAAACCCATTTGGGCTGGGCGGCTAAAAATCTTGGCTATCGGGCAATCACGCCGGGACTTGAAAGCGTCAAAGAAGAAGAAATCCGCGAAGAATTGAAAAAAGCTGGCTTGCCTCCAGATGGAAAAGTCCGCTTGTTCAATGGCCGGACGGGACAATCTTTCGACCAAAAAGTTATGGTTGGAATTATCTACGTGATGAAGCTGAACCATTTAGTTGAAGATAAAATGCATATGCGGTCTATCGGACCTTACTCTTTGATTACGCAACAGCCCTTGGGCGGAAAAGCCCATTCCGGAGGCCAGCGTTTTGGCGAAATGGAAGTCTGGGCGCTTGAAGGCTATGGCGCCAAACATACCCTTCAGGAAATGCTGACTATCAAATCCGACGACATCGTCGGAAGGGCGGCTATTTATGAATCGATTATCCGGGGCGAAGTGGTCAAATTTTCCAATTTGCCGGCTTCTTTTAACGTGCTGGTAAACGAATTAAAAGCTTTAGGATTTAACATCGAGCCGATTTATAAAAACGAAGGGGATAACCGTCCGGAAGATTTGGAATTTTTGAAAATAAATTTTGCTTCGCCGGAACAAATTCTCGGCTGGTCGCATGGCGAAGTTTTGAAGCCCGAGACCATCAATTACCGCACCCAGAGGCCGGAGAAAGACGGCTTGTTTTCGGAAAGGATTTTCGGGCCGTCCAAAGATTACGAATGTTATTGCGGCAAATACAAAAGAATTCGCTACAAGGGCGTCGTTTGCGACAAGTGCGGTGTCGAGGTTACCCGTTCGATTGTCCGCCGCGAAAGGATGGGTCATATCGAATTGGCCGCTCCGGTGGCCCATATCTGGTTTTTGAAAGCCGTGCCTTCGCGGCTGGCTTTGGTGTTGAATGTTTCTTCAATGAAGCTGGAGCGGGTCATTTATTATATTTCTTACATCGTCACGAAAGTCGACGAAGAGAGGAGGGTTAAGGCGTTTGAAGAAGTGGACAAAGAATTGAAGGCGAAAATAAAAAGCCTGGGCAAGAATAAAGGCGGGCAGGGAGAATTTTTGGATTCCGCCAAACGCACCAAAGATTTTTTAAAAAAGCTTCATCCCGGGATGATTTTGGAGCAAAGCGAATATTTGTTCTGGTCTAGGAAATTCGGCAGTGTCTTTGAAGCCGATATGGGTTCGGGCGCCATCAGGAGTATTTTAGAAAATATGGATCTCAGGCAAGAAGCCCAGAAAGTTGAAAAAGAAGTCAGCCTAATTAAGGATCCCCTTAAAGAACGGAAGCTTTTATACAGACTGAAGATTTTTAAATCGATGATTAAAAACAGTATCCGGCCGGAATGGATGGTTATGACTGTTTTACCGGTTTTGCCTCCCGATTTAAGGCCGATGGTCGCTTTGGACGGCGGCCGCTACGCGACTTCCGACTTGAACGACCTTTACCGCCGCGTCATCAACCGCAACAACCGTTTGAAAAAACTGATTGAAATTAAAGCGCCGGAAATTATCGTCAAAAACGAAAAGAGGATGCTTCAGGAAGCGGTTGACGCTTTAATCGACAACTCGGCCCGCTACGGCACCCAACAGCTTTCCAGCCAGCGCAGACCGCTAAGGTCTTTGGCCGACATTCTTAAGGGCAAACAGGGCCGTTTCCGCCAGAATTTGCTCGGCAAGAGGGTGGATTATTCGGGCCGGTCGGTTATCGTTGTCGGGCCTCATTTGAAAATTGACGAATGCGGCTTGCCGAAAAAAATGGCACTTGAAATTTTCAGGCCTTTTGTCATCAGCGAAATAATGAAACGGGGAATTGCCCATAACATCAGGAATGCCAACAGGTTTATCGAAGAAGGGAACGACGAAGTTTGGGCTATTCTGGAAGAAGTCATCAAGGACCGGAGAGTTCTTTTGAACCGCGCTCCGACTCTCCACCGGTTAAGCATTCAGGCCTTCAGGCCAATATTAATAGAAGGAATGGCTATCCAGTTGCCGCCTTTGGTTTGCGTCGGCTTTAACGCCGATTTTGACGGCGACCAAATGGCCGTCCATTTGCCGCTGTCTATTGAAGCTCAGGCGGAGGCCCGTGATATTATGTCGGCCAAAATAAATTTGCTCAAGCCGGCAAGCGGCGACATTATCACTAACCCGACGCAGGATATTGTTTTGGGCATTTATTATCTGACCAACATCAATCAAAAATCGGACTCTTCCCAGAAAGGGAAAATTTTCAGCAACATCGGCGAAGCTTTAATTGCCCATGAAGAAGGATTGATTCTGGTTAATACGCCGATTAAAACGATGAAAGGCGGAAAGCTAATAGAGACTTCTTTAGGAAGGATGCTTTTTAACGAGGTTTTTGACGGCAAGATGGATTTCATTAACGAGAAAATAACCAAGAAAAAAC
>JAVHRF010000027.1:0-4961 GCA_036171515.1 Minisyncoccota bacterium
CGCATGCTGCAAGACCTCAACGTGCAAAAGCATGAAAAAGTGCTGGAAATCGGCGGAGTGGATTTTACTTACGATGTTTTGAATAAAGTCCAATTGCTCGGATTTCGGTACGCGACCGTATCGGGCATCACCTGGTCAATGGGCGACTTGAAAGTTCCGGAAGAGAAAAAAGATATTATAGCCAAAGCCGAAAAAGAAGTCAGCCTTTTAAACAGGCAGTTTCAGGAAGGGCTTTTGACCATGGACGAAAGAAAGGCCCGCGTAATTTCGATTTGGGGCAAAGTTAAAGAAGAAGTGGGCCAAAAGTTAATGACCATCTTTTTGCCGGAAAATCCTATTTACCAAATAATCGATTCCGGAGCCCGGGGCACGTGGGTTCAGCCGATTCAGATGAGCGGCATGAAAGGCCCGGTTGTCAATCCTAAGGGCGAGACCATTGAACTGCCTATCAAATCTTCCTTTAAAGAAGGGCTGTCGATTTTGGAATACTTTATTTCCACGCACGGCGCCCGCAAAGGATCGACCGACACCGCTTTAAAAACAGCCCAAGCAGGTTATCTGACGCGGCGCTTAGTCGATGTCAGCCAGGATTTGCTTATCAAAGAAGAAGACTGTGGCACCAAGAACGGAATTGAAATTTCCAGGCATGACGCGGCTGAATTCGGATATCCTTTTTCAGCCCGCCTGTTTTCGCGGACGGCGCTCGAAGACATTAAAATAGGAAATAAAATTATCGTCCGCGCCGGAGAAATGATTGACGGCAAATCGGCCGAAGTCATTGAGAAATCGAAAATTGAAATCGTTAAGCTGCGTTCGCCGATTACCTGTAAAACCCTGTATGGCGTTTGCGGAAAATGTTACGGCTACGATTTGGGAAGCAACAGCCCGATTAAAGTTGGCGAAGCCGTCGGAGTAATTGCCGCCCAGTCAATCGGCGAGCCGGGTACCCAGCTGACAATGAGAACCTTCCATAGCGGAGGAATAGCCAGCGTCGACATTACCCAAGGTTTGCCTCGTATCGAAGAAATTTTTGAAGTCAGGCCGCCAAAAGGCAAAGCTTTTTTGGTTTTGGAAGATGGTAAAATTATAGACATCGAAGAAGGAGCCGATGAGAAAATAATCAGAATAAAGCCGAAAACCGGAGCCAAAGCAAAAGCCGCGGACTACGTAGTGCCCCGATACGCTTTGGTTTATTTCAAAACTGGCGACAACGTCAAAAAAGGAGACCAGCTTTCCGAGGGAAGCATCGACCTTAAAGAACTTCTGGCGCTGCGTGGAAGGGAAGAAACCGAGCGCTATATCATTAAGGAAGTCCAAAAGATTTATTTCTCCCAGGGCTCGCTTATCAACGATAAGCATATCGAGATTATCATAAAGCAGATGTTCTCGAGGGTTAAAATCAAAGAGCCCGGGGACGCTCCCGATTTGGTTGTCGGTGAAATAGCCGAGAAGTCAAAATTCTTGGAGATAAACCGCGACTTGAAAAAACAGGGCCTCCAGCCTGCAAAAGCCCAGCAGCTTTTAATGGGCATTAAGAGAGTTGCCCTTTCGACAGAGAGTTGGCTTTCAGCGGCTTCTTTCGAGGACACGGCCAGAATATTGGTTGCAGCCGGATTGGAAGGCAAGGCCGACAAGCTTCGCGGTTTGAAAGAAAACGTGATTATCGGCCGGCTGATTCCGACTAAGGAGACTTTTAATATGGGCGGGGATGACATAAAAGAAGAAGAGGAAGAAAAGCTTGAGGACGCCGGAGTGGAAGTAGTTGAGGAGGGCGAAGTGAAAACCGAGGAGCCGCCCGAATCGTTGACTAATGAAACAAAATCGGATAATGTTTAAGCAATATAAAAATTATGGACGAAGATAAAAAACCGTACGAAATTTCGTTTCTGCTGAAAAACGAAGGCGACCGCGAAGTTCTCCGCAAAGTTTTGGAATCGGTGAAATCGCAGGTTGTTTTCGAAGGCGAAGTGAAAAGTGTGGCTCTGGCTTATAAAATAAAAAAAGAAAACCAGGCGCTTTTCGGCTGGATCAGTTTTTTGGCCAGTCCCGAAGACGTTCTTTTAATCAGGGATAAGCTGAAAACCACGCCGGTTTTAAGATTTTTGATTGTTAAAAATCCGCCCAAGAAATCTTCTCCTGCCAGGGAAGCGTATCGGGCCAGGAAAGCTTTGGCTCAGAACGCCGAGTCTCCGAAAGAACGGCCGAGCGTTTTGTCGAATGAAGCACTTGAACAAAAATTAAAAGAAATATTACAATAAGATTATGGATTTAAATAAAGTTTTTATTTTGGGCCGCTTAACATCTGACCCCCAGCTAAGAAGCATTCCAAGCGGTACGCAGGTCGCCACTTTTGGCGTCGCGACCAACCGCGTTTGGAACGATAAATCGGGCAACCGCCAGGAACAGGTTGAATACCACAATATTGTTGTTTGGGGAAGACAGGCGGAAGTTGCTGGCCAGTTTCTTAAAAAGGGAAGCGTAGTTTTGATTGAGGGCAGGTTGCAAACCCGTTCCTGGCAGGATAAGCAGGGCCAGAACAGAAAAACAACCGAGATTATTTCGGAGCGGCTCCAGCTTGGGCCGAAACCTTTCGGCCAAAAACAGCAACAGCAAGAAGAATCCCCTCAAGCAGGCGAGGAAGTCCGGGCGGCCGAAGAAATTCCGACCATAGACGTCGAAGAAAAAGAAATTAATCCCGAGGATTTGCCGTTTTAACCATGAGGCCTAAACAATGCTTATTTTGCTCCCAGGACCTTGACGAAGTCGATTACAAAGACGTCGGTTTATTGCGCCGCTTTGTTTCGGAGCAGGGAAAAATTATCAGCACTCAGCACACCGGAACTTGCGCCAAACACCAAAGAAAATTGGCTATGGCTATAAAAAACGCCCGTTTTATGGACCTTTTGCCGTTCGTAAAACAGTAAACCTCCGTTAGCCGCTAAATGAATATTTTGATTTTCAATTTTATCCATCAGCTGGCCGGCCGGTATTTTTGGCTGGATGTTTTAATGGTTTTTTTCGCGCTTTATTTTCCTTATCTCTTGGGGATTTTCGCCTTGATTCTGCCTTTGGCCGAAAAAAAATGGCGTTTGCGCTGGCTGTTTTATTTCGAGATGGCGTTTGCGGTAATTTTAGGCAGGGGATTGATAACCGAAATTATCCGATATTTTTATGCCCATCCGAGGCCCTTTGATTTTTTCCATTTTACGCCGCTTATTTCCGAATCGGGAAATTCTTTTCCTTCCGGCCACGCCGTTTTCTTTTTTGCTTTGGCTATAATCATTCTTTTTTGGAGGCCGAAATGGGGATGGTTTTATCTGGCTTCGGCGGCGGTATTGTCTTTCGCGAGAATTTACGCTGGAATACATTGGCCGCTTGATATTTTGGGAGGAGCGGCGATAGGTTTGGCTTGCGGCTTCGCCGTTTATTATCTGTTCAGGCCTACTGAAACAGCGCTGAAAAAAACCTCGGCTTAATCCGAGGTTTTTTCTTCCGCCGCGGGCTTTTCTTCCTGTTCTTGCCCTTGAAGCGGATTTTTCCAGCTGGCGTAATCGCATTTCGGCCAGCGGGAACAGCCGTAAAAGAATCTTCCTTTTCTCGTCCGTTTTTTAATAACGTCTCCTTCGCCGCACTTCGGGCATTTGCCGTAAGTTCTTTTGTCTTCCTCACTCAGGAATTTCTTGGCGTTTTTGCATTCAGGGAAGCCGGAGCAGGCAAGGAATTTTCCGAACCGGCCGTATTTTATAATCATCGGCTTTCCGCATTTTTCGCAGATTTCATTTGTTTTTTCGTCGAAAGGCTTCTGCTTCTCGACTTCCTTGTATTTGTTTTCCAGATTTTTGGCGAAAGGGTCGTAAAATTCTTTTATGACTTCCTGCCACTTCTTTTCTCCTTCGGCTATTTCGTCGAATTCATTTTCCATTTTAGCGGTAAACTGGATGTCGACGATTTCCGGAAAATTAGCCACCAGGATTTTGTTGACTGCTTCGCCGATTTCGGTGGGAACGAACCGCCGGTCCTCGTTTTTTTCGACGTAATTTCTTTCCTGAATGACGGAAATAATCGGGGCGTAAGTCGAGGGGCGGCCGATGCCGTATTCTTCCAAAGTTTTAATCAGCGAAGCTTCGTTGTATCTCGCCGGCGGCTCGGTGAAATGTTCCAAGGAATTTAAATTTGAGAGCTTCAGCGATTCGTTTTCTTTGAGAGCCGGCAATTCTTTTTCCTCGAACTTTGTCTGCCAAATCTTCAGGAAGCCGTCGAATTTGAGCATTGAACCGTTGGCGCCGAAAGTAAATTCATCATTAATGTTCTTTGGGTTTTTGGCTTCGATTTCCACTTTAGTGCCGTCAAAAACGGCCTGAGGCAATTGCGATGCGATAAACCGCGACCAGATTAATTTGTAAAGCTTGTTTTCCTGGGGATATTCGGTTTTTAAATTTTCGGGGATAAGGCTGGGATTGGTCGGCCTTATGGCTTCATGGGCCTCCTGGGCTAATTTTGATTTGGTTTTAAAAAACCGCGGGGAATTAACCGCATAATTTTCGCCGAGGTTTTCTTCTATCCATTTTTTCGCGGCGAAAAGCGATTCTTTGGAAAGGTTAAGCGAGTCGGTTCTCATGTAAGTGATATGGCCGTTTTCGTAAAGCCCCTGGGCCATTCTCATTGTTTGTTTGGCGGAAAAATGCAGTTTTTTCGACGCTTCCTGCTGGAGCGAGCTGGTGGTAAAAGGAGCGGGCGGATTTTTCCTGTTTTCCTTTTTTTCCACTTTAGAAATTCTAAAGCCGCAGACATTAATTTTATTTATAAGTTCATCCGCTTCCGCCCTTGATTTGATTTCCAGTTTATCCAGCGCTCTTCCGTTGATTTTGGAAAGTTCCGCCTCTAATTGGTTCAAAGGACTGATTCCCGATTTGCTTTCGGCGCCTGCCTGCGCAGGCAAGCCTGCCTGCGCAGGCAGGGAG
>JAVHRF010000028.1:0-4909 GCA_036171515.1 Minisyncoccota bacterium
GGAATCTGAGCATTTTCCCGTATCCAAGCTTGATGCTTTGGATAATGTCTATTCCGCGAGTTATTTTCGGTTTTTTGCTGAGCGGAGATTACGGTAGCGCTTCGCTTTTGAATATTTTTATATATCGGTTGCCCATGATCCTCGCAGATCTTTCCATTTTCGTGATATTGGTACGCTGGCTAAAAACCAAACAGGAAAGCGTTCTTAAATATTATTGGTGTTCGCCCATACTTTTTTACATAAGCTACATCCACGGCCAGCTGGACGCGATTCCGATAGCCCTCCTGTTTATATTTTTATATTTTCTTTTTAAGGAAAAATTTTATATAGCCTTCGCTTTTTTGGGTCTAGCGATTTCGGCCAAAACCGGAATTTTAATTACCCTGCCGTTTGCGATTTCCTATCTCTATTTGAAGAAGCTAAATTGGCGTCAGATTATTTTACTTTCGGCTCTGCCACTTATTTTATTTTTCATTCTGAATGCCGGATATCTTTTTTCGCCAGGCTTCCGGCAGATAGTTCTTAACACTCCCCAGGAATTTAAAGTTTTCAATTTTCAGTTAAATCTGGGAAACAATCTCGTTATTTACCTGGTCCCCTTTGCCTACCTGTTACTCCTGGCAAAGAGTCTGACCTATCGCACCTACAACCGCGATATCTTCCTGATGTTTCTCGGCTTTAGTTTCGGAATACTCACATTCTTTATCCCGCCGATGCAGGGCTGGTACTACTGGATAATGCCTTTTCTGATTTATTTTTATATTAAGCAGGACGACGCCCCGATACTCAGCTTGTTCGCGCTCAATATTTTTTACTTTCTATATTTCATGTTTATCCCGGGCTCGGACATGTTCGAGGTTTTTGCTCCGCTCTCCAAAGCTATATCTTCTTTACCGAATCTTTACACGGCGATTTCCGCTCTGGGGTGGCAGGCGACATTTATCTTAAACTCTATTTTTAGTCTTCTGCAGGCCTCGCTTTTTCTTAATGTATTTTGGATATACCGGAAGGGTATCGAGAGCAACCTTCGCTACAAAATAAGCTACAAACCCTATCTTATAGGGCTCTCCGGCGACTCCGGGAGCGGCAAGACGACGGTCGCGCTTTTACTTCAGGATGTTTTTGGGGCGAAGGACACCGCCTTGTTGGAGGGCGACGATATGCATAAGTGGGAGAGGGGAAACGAGATGTGGAAAAAATTCACTCATCTGGATCCGAGGGCCAACAATCTGCATGAAGATCTGGAAAGCGCCATGCGCCTGAAAGGAGGCTCCTCGGTTAATAGGCGCCATTATGACCACGGGAAGGGCAATTTTACTTTGCCGGAAAAACTGGAGGCGAAGAAAATTATTATTTTCGAAGGACTACACTCTTTGTTCCTCGGGAAAATGCGGGACATTTTGAATCTTAAAATATTTCTACGCCCGGAAGACGAGCTCCGCCTGCACTGGAAGATTATCCGGGACACCAAAGACCGGGGGTACGAGAAGGAAAAAGTTTTGAAACAGCTGGAAGAGCGTTCTGAAGATGCGAGGCAGTACATCCAGACGCAGGAACAATATTCGGACATAACCATTTCTTTCCACAAGGAAAACGAACTCGGCGACCAACTAGGGGCGGAAGGGGTCCCGCCGGATATGTCTATGTCCGTAAAATGCCCGAACTATCTGAATATGGACCCGCTTCTCGCGGGCGTAAGCGAGTCCGGGGGAATGACGGTGGTGGAGCATGCCTTTCTCGACGAAATCCAAACAATTAGATTTAAGGGGAGTATCGGCCCGGATAAAATAGACTCCCTTGCCTACTCTTTATTGCCGGAACTTTGGGATGTAATAACCCATGAGCCGAAATGGGCGGGCGATTATCCGGGACTGCTTCAGTTGTTTGTCTGTTATTATATCTTTGAGCAGATGAAGCTAGAAGAATATGAAAAAAGAACTATCTGAGCTGATTAAAATAGCGGAGCTCCTAAGCGGCGCGGAGCACGTTCAGGGAAGCGGCGGAAATCTTTCGGTAAAGACGGGCGAAGGGGAGATGCTCATTAAGGCGTCCGGTTTGAATTTTGAGGATTTAAATGCGGACGGCGGATTTGTGAGCTTGGACTATATGAGGCTGCGGGAAAGGTACGGGAGAGCAAAAGAGCCGGAGCGGGAAGACGGAGAGAAAAAGGAAGCCGATTTTCTTTTGGCCTGCCGCTTGGCGGGAGAATCTCCGAGGCCATCCATGGAGGCCGGCTTCCATGCTTTTTTGGATAAATACGTTCTGCATACCCATTCCGTTTACGCGAATGTTCTTACCTGCGCGAAGGGCGGAGAAGAATTGGCGAAAAAAGTTTGCGCCGAAATAAGCTCGCCTCACGCCTTTCTGGAATACTTCCATCCCGGAGCGGAGCTCGCGATAGCGATCGGCAGGTTGGCGGCAAATAACGGTGGCGCGCCCAAAATTATTTTTTTGAAAAACCATGGCATTATAATCTCAGCGCCTTCCGCGGTCGAGGTTCTCGATCTATATGAGGAGGTAAACGGCAAAATAAAAAAGAATTTAGGGCTGGAGAAATTTTTACCCGTATCTGCCGGGAAGGCGGAAGCCAGATTTGGCGGAGTTGGCTTCTCCGACGGGATTCTTTTTCCGGACCAAGCCGTTTTTTCCGGCGGGCAGGCCCTGGGCTCTTCGGCAACGGAGCTTTTTAACGCTTGGAGCTACATACTTTCCTCTATTAATCGGCTCGGGCTGAAGCCGGAATTTTTATCTGGAGAGAAAGTTTCATATCTCCGAGCAATGGAAGCGGAAAAGCACCGCAAGGCAATCCACGCATAATTTATGAAGGTAATTATCCCAATGTCCGGAGCGGGAGAGAGGTTTAAAAACGCCGGCTACACTTTGCCCAAACCGCTTATCAGGGTGGACGGCGCGCCGATGGTCGAACACGTGGCAAATATGTTTTCTCCCGCGGACGAATTTATTTTCATCTGCAACGGCGAACAGTTGAGCGACAGAAAATTAGGCTTAGAAAGAATTTTAAAAAATATCCGGCCGGACGCGAAAATCGTGAGCGTGGAGCCGCATAAAAAAGGCCCCAACTACGCGCTTCTACGGGCAGCCGAATTTATGGACGCTCAACCGGTTTTCGTGAGTTATTGCGACTTCGCTGTTTGTTGGGACGAAGCTGAATTTTTAAAAAAAGCCGGAGAATTAAAGCCCGCAAGCGCCTCCGTCTGCTACAAAGGTTTTCACCCGCATCTTTTGGGGAAAAACCTGTATGCGGGAGTCCGGACGGACGATAAAAATTTCGCGCTGGAGGTCAGGGAAAAACATTCTTTTACGCCGAACACTATGGACACCTGGCAACAATCCGGCCTTTTCTGGTTTTCTTCCGGTAGTGTTTTGAAGAAATATCTGGAGCGGGCGCTCGCGGAAAACTGGATGCTGAACGGCGAGTCGTACACGAGCCTCCTCTTTAATCCGATGATTGCTGACGGATTAAGTTCGTTGGTTTATCCCGCGGAATTTTTTTGCCAATGGGGCACCCCGGAAGACTTGGAAGAATATGAGGCTTGGTCCGGGCTTTTTGCGAGGGAATCCGGAGCGGAGAAAGGAAAGACGGATATTCCGGCCGGAAGAGAGGGCAATGTTAAGATAAAACTTGATCCGAAGTCCGACGAGTATAAAAAAAGCTACGAATATTGGAAAAGATATTTTCTGGAATGCCGCCCGGCGGGCTAAAAATAAAAATGGTAAATGTAATACCCATGTCCGGTTCCGGTTCGCGCTTTGTCGAAGCGGGCTACGCCCTGCCCAAGCCGCTCATTTTGGTTTCCGGCCGGCCGATGATACTAAGCGTTATAGATGGCCTGCCCGGAGCGGATAAGTGGATTTTCATAGTGCGCGAGGAACACATTCGGGATTACGGAATAGACAAGATAATCCGGAACCGTCTGCCGGAGGCGATAATAGTTCCGGACCCGAATCCCCACGGGCAGGCAACCAGCGCCATGCTCGCTCTGCCATATTTAAATCCAGAAGAAGATGTGCTTTTTTCAGCCTGCGACAATGCTTTCTTATACGACCGAGCCAAATTTTCGGAACTCAAGAATAGAGCGGATGTAGACGCAATTCTTTGGACATTTACCAAGGACGAGCTTTTAACCGCGAAGCCGGAAGCTTGGGGTTGGGCGAGGCTCGAGGCGGACGGAGAGACGATTGCCGACATGTCTATAAAAACGCCGGTTTCCGGGGAACTATTTAACGACCACGCGGTTGTCGCGACGTTTTATTTCAAAAAAACCAAACAATTCAAAGAGGCGTGCGAGCTGATGATGAAAGAGGAATATAAAATAAACGGCGAATATTATCTGGATGCTTTGCCGGTTTTTTACAGGAAGATGGGATTGCGCACGGTTATTTTCGACGTAGATTTATATGTCGGCTGGGGGAAGCCCGCGGATTTGCGCAAATATGAGGAGCTGGAAAAGAATTATCTTTCTGGGAAGGTGGACGGATGGGTGTGGAAAAAATACTTCGATATTGTTTATAAAAAATAAATGCACAAAACTTATAAGCCGGTTCATGAATTGAATAGGATGCGTAGCGAAGGAGATGTTTCCGCCGCCCGCGAATTTTTTTTTAAAACAAAATCCAACAACTTAAAGTTTTTACTTCAAGGGAGATTTGGTTGGATGAATTCTTTTTTAAAACCCGGCGACAAGGGGGTCGAAGTGGGCGCCGGTTCGGGCCTTAGCCGACAATTTATAAAGGCAAATTATATCTTGACCGATTATGCGCCGAATGACTGGCTAGACGAGAAAAATGTTGATGCGTTGGCCACCCCGTTTAAAGACGGCGAGTTCGATTTTGCGCCATCCTGCTCACGCCGCATTTCGTCGGCATGGACGCGGGCGGGCAATGGGTC
>JAVHRF010000029.1:0-4783 GCA_036171515.1 Minisyncoccota bacterium
CAGATCGCAAGCTTGAATCTTCAAATCCAGGTTTCTACTTTATCTTTAAATCAGCTTAATGACGAAATTTCCGGAACCGAAAGCAAAATTCAGATTACTCAGGCCAGCATCAGTAACGCCCAGGACGGAATAAAAAGTCTGATACTTTACCTTTATCAGAACGAAAATGCCAATTTAATGGAAATATTTTTGCAAAATCCCAAGATTTCCGATTTTTTCAATAATTTGACTAACGTCGCTTTGCTTCAGGATAATTTGCGGCAAATGATTATCCAAGTAACGAACCTTCAAACCCAATTAGAGAGCCAGCAAAACGAACTGGCTTTGGCCCGTTCCGATGTCGCTTCGGTCCAGGCGTACCAAGCTGCCCAAAAACAATCGACTCAAAGCATTAAGCAGGAAAAAGCCCAGCTCTTAGTTGAAACAAAAGGCCAGCAATCGAAATATCAGACTCTTTTGCAGACAACTAAGGAAACGGCCAGTCAAATCCGCCAAAGGATTTTCCAGCTTCTGGGCGGCGGCCAGCTGACTTTTGAGGAGGCCTACAATTATGCAAAATTGGCTGAAGGCGCGACGGGAGTCAGGGCGGCTTTACTTTTGGCGGTCCTAGATAGGGAATCGGCTTTAGGAAGTAATGTTGGCAATTGCAGTTATCAGCAGGCGATGAGGCCGAGCGAGCAAGTAGGGCTATTACAGATACTTCAGTCGCTAAATATCAATCCGCAAACGATTACGGTTTCCTGCCCTAATAGAGATGGCGTTTATGGCGGCGCGATGGGACCGGCTCAGTTCCTGCCCTCGACTTGGCTTCTCTATAGCCCGCAAATAGCCAAGATAACCGGCCATAGCGTTCCTTCGCCGTGGAATAACGCCGACGCTTTCGTGGCGACCGCATTATACTTAAAAGATGCCGGCGCCGCCAATGCTCTTGTTTCCCAGGAAAGGATAGCGGCAGCGAAATACTATGCCGGTTCGCGGTGGCAATATTATCTTTGGACTTACGGCCAGGCGGTTATCAGCCGCGCCAGCAGCTTCCAGCAGGATATCGACACTTTAAATGCTTAGAAAATATATAATTAAAACATGAAAAGCAAAAAAGAATACAAAAAAATAGTTTTAGAAAACGGCGTCCGGGTAATTTTGATTCCCAAAAAAGAAAGTTTAGGGAGCACGGTTTTGGTCTTAGTTGAAGCCGGTTCGGAATACGAGGAAAAAAGCACTAACGGCATTTCCCATTTTTCCGAACATATGATGTTTAAAGGAACCAAAAATCGCCCGGGTCCTTCCGTTATCGCCACCGAAATGGAAGCGCTTGGCGCCAGATACAACGCTTTCACTTCGCAGGAATATACCGGCTATTATGCGGAAGTGCAAAGCGCGAAATTAGGCCGGGCAATGGATATTATTTTCGATATGTATTTGAATCCGCTGCTCGACCCGAATGAAATAGAAAAAGAAAAGGGCGTGATTATCCAGGAATTAAACAGATACCACGATAATCCCCAAAGGCATGTCTATGATTTGTTCAGCAAAGTTTTATACGGAAACCAGCCGGCTGGATGGGAAATTGTCGGGCCGAAAGAAAATATAACGCATTTTGGCAGGGCTGATTTTTTGAACTACCGCCAAAAATATTACACCGGACCGTCAACCGCGGTTATCGTTGCCGGAAATTTTGAAGAAGGCAAGGTCGTCAAAAAAATAAAAGAAACTTTTAGCCGCTTGAGCCGTTCTAAGATAAGTAAGCCGAGAACATTGGAATTTCAAAAAAAGCCTCAAATGCTGATTGAACATCTCGATATCGGCCAGGCGAATTTGGCTATCGGCCTTAAAGCCTATAGCGCTTTCGATAAAAGACGGTTTGCTTTGGATATTTTAGCGGAAATGCTTGGCGGCGGGATGAGCTCAAGGCTTTGGATAGCGGTTAGGGAGAAATTGGGTGCTGCTTATTATATCGGCTCCAATACCAGTAATTCTTACGATCACGGCATCTTATCTATAGGAGCGGGGATAGAAAAAGAAAAAATAGAGCAAGTTATAAAAGTTGTTTTGAAAGAATTGAAAAAAACGTCGGACAGGCTAATTCCGGAAAAAGAGCTTAAAAAATCAATTGATTCTTTTGTCGGAAAGATGGTTCTGGACGCGCAGACTTCCGACTCGCTGGCAATGTTTTACGGAGAGTCGGAAGTTTTGACCCGAAACCCGGAATCTTTGTCGCGGCTTATCAAAAAATACCAATCAGTTTCCCGGGAAGAAATCAGGGCAGTCGCCAAAGATATTTTCCGGAATGAGAAGCTTAATATGGCTTTGCTGGGCCCTTACAAAGAAAGAGACGCGGCTCGGCTGAAAAAAATATTCAAATTCTAAAATTACCAGCAAGGGATAAATAAGGGCGAACCTGCCGATAGGCAGGGCCATTACTTAGACCGAGCGAAGTGATTTTATGAGCAAAACGAATAAAATGCAAAAACAGGTTATCGAAATATCATGGAGCAGCCTATGGAGGGTGGCGTTTTTTCTACTCTTCGCCGCGATAGCTTACGAATCGCGCCAGATTATTTTGGCGCTTTTTTTCGCGATTGTGATTTCCGCGGGTTTGGAATCGGTCGTTAATTTTTTTGAGCATTACGGCGTGCCGCGGCTACTTGGAACCATTCTGGTGTTTTTGCTTATAGTTTTCGGCGTTGTCCTGGTTACCTATATCGCTGTTCCTATTTTTATAATTCAGTTAAATGATTTATTTTTGAATTTCAACAAGTTTGCCAATATTTTCGGCTCTTCTTTGAATCCTAAGGTAATCAGGCTCATCAATTCTTTAATCACCGAAACGTCAACCAGGCTTTTTCAGGGAACATTCGCCATTTTTACCAACGCATCGCAAATTTTCAGCGGGCTGTCCCTTTCGATGTTCGTTTTCTTCAGCTCTTTTTACCTGACGCTAAGCCGGGCGGGAATAGAGAGATTTATTATCGCCGTTTTTCCGGCTTCATCGGAGGCGGCGGCCTTAAGAATTTATAAGCGCGTCAATAGGAAACTTGGCGCGTGGCTGCGGATACAATTCGTTTTAAGCGTTATTATCGGAATGCTGGTTTTTACCGCGCTTTCCCTTTTGGGCGTGAAATACGCGGTTTTATTGGGAATTCTGGCGGCCATATTCGAAATCGTGCCTTTTGTCGGGCCGATACTTTCGGGAGCATTAAGCGTTTTGACGGCCTTGTCTATTTCGCCGATTCTGGCGGTTTACACGCTGATAGTGTTTTTTGCCATCCAGGAGCTTGAGGGGCACATCCTGGTTCCCATATTAATGAACCGGGCTATTTCGCTTCACCCAGTAGTGGTTTTATTCGCGATATTAGTCGGCTTCGAAGCGGCCGGGCTTCTGGGAATTATCATTTCGGTTCCCCTGGCGGCCCTCTTGGAAGAAATTATCGACGAGTGGTCCAGCCGGAAAAATCCCAAGATAGAATCGCTTCCGCAGGCCGCCTAATCTGCTGTTTTGATTTCTCGTTTGCCGTTAAATAAAAAATCCCCGTTCTTTGAACGGGGATAGGTTGATAGAAATTTATTTTAACCTTAAAACAAGGGGCAGTTCCAGCGGAGATTTTATGGCGCAATCGGCGATTTTCTTAAGCTGTTCGACCGGCTGAAAACCTCCTTCATAGCCGACGGCTACCGTGAAAATTCCCAAATTTTTCGCCGCCGTAAGCCCTTCAACGGTGTCGTCAATATAAACCGTTTCATTGGCGGAAACCTCAAATTTATCCATGGCTTGTTTAAGCAGCAGGTTTTTGTCTCCGGCGAAAATTGCCGAAATAATTTGTTTTAATTCTTTGTTGCCGTAGATTATCTTAGAAATATCGTCAAAAGTATTGCTGCTTACGACCGCGACGCTCACTCCCATTCCTTTTATTTTCTGGAATGCCTCAACGATATCAGGAAGGATATGGCTTTGATAATAAATTCGGCTTTTATGGTTGTGCCTGATTTTATGGATTTCTTCCAGGGAAACAGTTTTTGGAACGCCGTAATTATAGTAGAAGTTATCCATCAGTCTGGTTATGCTCATCTGGAATTCCTCTATTGTCGGCGCGGCCACTCCAAAATGGTCAAATACTTCCTTGAATGCCGCGTAGTTAATTTTAAGGCTGTTATACATAGTCCCGTCGAAATCGCTCAGCAGCAGCTTCTTCACCGCCTGTTTCAGTTTTGGCATTTTCTGCTCCTTTTTATTTTTTTATGAACTACCCATAATATAAATCTTTATATTTAAAATGTAAAGTCCCGCGCCTATACATAGGCGCGGGGTGAACCCAGCGCTAAAATTATTCCCAGGTCTCTCCGATACTTTATATTTCCTGCTCCGCTCGATGGACGACGTTCGTACCGCTGTGTTGATGCGTTAAAAATCGAGACGAACGAATTGATAAAGGATTGAAGGCGTGCTATACCTAAATTAGTTGTTTGAAATTTCAAGCTTGCCGCAAAGGAGGGTTTGATGTGGTTGGTTGATTGGCTGGAAAGAGGAGCGGGTGTTGGCGAAGTTATCTGGCTATGTACTGCCTTTTTAGTTTTTAATTATATTTACAGTATTTTAGCTGTTGTTTTTTGCCGTATCTTTGGCTGGCAGCCATCAGAAAGGACGGATGAAGAGAAAATCCCGATGCGCAAATGGTATTTCCCTTTCCTGCTGTTTCTCCTGGTCTTTTCTGAAGAAGTATTATTCCGTCTTCCTCTCGCTATTTTTATTTGGCTGGGATGGGGAATAGGGGGATTGACGATTGCC
>JAVHRF010000030.1:0-4781 GCA_036171515.1 Minisyncoccota bacterium
GGGCGGTTTTTGGGGAGATGTTTTGGCGCGGGTTCTGGAGTTTTCCGGTTTTTCGGTCGAGCGGGAATATTATGTGAACGACACGGGAAACCAGATTCTGACTCTGGGAAAATCCGCTCTGGCTTTTTTGGGCCTGATTCCCGATGAGGAAACTTTTTACCGGGGAGAGTATTTAAGGGAATGGGCCGGCCGCAACGAGTCTTTTGCCAAAAAAAATTCAGCCAGGCCGATTGCCGTCGGCGAAAAAGCGGCGGAGGAATTTTTAAAGGAAATAAAAAAGGTGCTGGCGGCCGCGGATATAAGATTCGGTCGTTTCACTTCGGAGAAAAAGGAAATCCATCAAAAGGGGCTGGTTGAAAAAGTTTTAAAAATCTTCAAAAAATCAGGCTTTGTTTACGAAAAAGATGGCGCAGTCTGGCTAAAAACCACGAAGTTCGGCGACGATAAGGACCGGGTTTTAATAACCGGCGACAAATTTCCGACTTATTTTCTGGCCGACGCCGCCCATTATCTGGAAAGCAAAAAGCGGGGATTCTTCAGAAAAATAAACATCCTGGGACCCGACCATTACGGCTACGTCAAAAGAATTCAGGCGGCCGCCAAAATTATCGGCCTTAAAAAGTCGGAAGTTTTGATTACCCAGACGGTGCGGCTGGTTTCGGGGGGCAAAGAGGCTAAAATGTCCAAGCGCAAAGGCGAATTTGCGACTTTCGAAGATTTGATCAAAGACGTCGGCGCTGACGCGGCAAGATTTTTTTTCTTACTCACTTCGCTAAGCACCCATCTGGATTTCGACCTGATGCTTGCTAAAGAGCGGTCGGTCAAGAATCCGGTTTACTATATCCAGTACGCTTACGTCCGGGCCAAAAAAATAATCAAGAAAGCCGGCGGACTGAAAGGAAAATTAAATTTCCGGCTTTTAAGCGAGTCGGCGGATTTGAATATTATTAAAAAGATGATTGAGCTTCCCGATGTCGCCGCGAAAGCCGCCTGCGACTATCAGGTAAATCATTTAGCCATTTACGCGCAGGAATTGGCGGCAGCCTTCCATAATTTTTATGAAAAAGAAAGGATAGTCGGCGTCGACGACAAAGATCTGGCTTATAGCCGCCTGATATTGGTAAAAACTTACTTATCCGTTCTGGAAAAAGTTTTTGATATTTTGGGCATCTCCAAGCCCGAAGAGATGTAGGCAGAGCGGGATATTCCGCCCAGGGCGGATCCGCCTTTGGCGGAAGAATATAGAATTTAGCATATAGCAGTTAGAAAACGGCAAATAAATTATAATTTAATCCTTTAGTTCGTCCTATTTACAAATTTCTTCGCAATATTGGCATAATGATTATGATTGCCGGAATATTTTTAGCCGTTTCATTTTTACTTATTTAAGACCAATCGGCGGACTTGCCCGCTTTCGGCGGACAATTTGTCCGCCTTTTTTATTAAGACAGATGGAGCTAAAAGAATTAGGCTTGCTTCGCAAGCGTACTTGGCTCGCTCGGTTAAAGTCCGAATATTATATTTAGACTTCCCCCTCGCTGCCAAGTATAATGATAAAAATATGGCAAGTTTATCGGAAAACAGAAAAGCGAGATTCGACTACGCCGTTTTGGAAAACTTCACGGCGGGTTTGGAATTGAAAGGGTTTGAAGCGAAGAGCGCCAAAAGCGGCCGCGCCAATCTGGCCGGCGCGCAGGCCGTTTACCGCGGCGGCGAATTTTGGCTTATCGGCATGGATATTCCGCCTTATCAGGCGAATAATTCCCCGGAAGATTACGATAGCCGCCGCAGTCGGCGGCTCCTTATGAATCGCGAGGAAATAAATTATCTCGCCGGCCGGCTTCGGGAAAAAGGATTGATGATGATTCCTTTAAAATTGTTTTCGAAAAATAATTTCGTGAAAGTCGAGCTGGGTTTGGCGCGCCACACCAAAAAATCCGACAAGCGGGAAACGATTAAAAAAGAAATCGCCCGCAGAGAGATGAGGTCGGCCGCCAAGTAAGGGATTGAAGTAAACTTTTCGCGCTTTAGATACGTATTATATAAGGTGAAGCTCCACGGCCTCACGGCCGTGGCCTCTTCGCGGACGAGGTTCTATGGAGCGGAATCCCGTACCGAAAGCCCTTCGGGCCCTGACCATTCATTCTCTGCCTCACAACGGGGGCTTTCTGGTGCGTGGGTAAAATGCCTGTTAAAAATCCAATATAATGATAAAATAAAAATGAAAAATAAGTCGTTTTTTAAAAAATAAATTTAATAAAAATGAATAAAATATTCGATAAAAAAATTTTCTTTTCGGCTCTGGGCGGAGCCCTAATTGGAATAGTTATCGGCGCCGCTGTCCTGGCTCCTTTTGCCGGAGCAAGCTGGTTTACCGATCTGTTCCAAAAATTAAATATTCCTTCCTTTAATATATTCGGCGCGCCTCAAGGCGCGACGTCTTCGGGAAATTATCAGGGAACGCCGCCGATAAACATTTCCCATCTAGATTACCAGCAGGCAGTTATCGACGCGGTCAAAAAAGCTTCGCCGGCCGTCGTTTCGGTCGTCATCTCCCAATACGTTCCGGTTGTCGAGCAATGCCCTTACAATCCTTTTTCCAATTTGCCGCCGGAGTTCCAGCAATTTTTCGGAGGAAGCCAGCAGATTTACGTTCCCTGCAACAGCGGCAAAACGCAGCTCCAGGAAACCGGAGGAGGCAGCGGGTTCATCGTTTCTTCCAACGGCTTGATTTTGACCAACAAGCACGTGGCTTCCGACCTTAAAGCTTCGTATTCGGTATTTTTAAACGACGGCCGGAAATTCAACGCCAAGATTTTAGCCCAGGACCCCATTCAGGATTTGGCGGTTTTAAAAATCGACGCCACTAATTTGCCGACAGTCGACTTGGGTGATTCGGGCAATTTGGAGCTTGGCCAGACGGCTATCGCCATCGGCAACGCATTGGGAGAATTTCGGAATACCGTTTCGACGGGCGTGGTCTCTGGCCTTTCCAGGCAAATTACCGCCAGCGGTTCGGACTTCGGGACGGAAACAATAAATAATGTTATCCAGACCGACGCCGCCATCAATCCCGGAAATTCCGGCGGCCCGCTCTTAAACCTTGACGGCCAGGTTATCGGCATCAACGTGGCGACGGTTCAGGGGGCGCAAAGCATCGGTTTTGCCATTCCCATCAATCAGGCCAAGAAAGACATTAATTCCGTAATAAGCACCGGCGAAATAAAAATTCCCTATCTTGGCGTCCGTTATGTTATGGTTAATTCGGATATCGCCAAGAATAAAAATCTGGCTTACGATTACGGCGCTTTGCTGGAATCGTCCACGAACAGCCCGGCGATAGACCCGAATTCTCCGGCTGATAAAATCGGCCTTAAGGCCGGAGATATTATTCTGGAGGTCGGCGGCCAGAAAATCGACAGCGACCATCTTTTGGTTGACATGATAAACCAGTATTCAGTCGGCGACGGCGTCAGCCTTAAGGTCGCCCGCGGCAAGGATATTTTAAATCTTACCGCCACCCTTGCCGAACGGCCAAAATCGTAGTACAATATCCCCGTAAAACAAATGCCAAATTTTCAACGCTTCACAATTAAAGCCCAGGAGGCGCTTCAAAACGCCCAGGAGTTAGCTGCGAGTTTAAATCACGGCGAGCTTAAGGCCCTTCATTTATTGGCGGCGCTTTTAAGTGACAGCCAATCGCTTATCCAGCCGATAGTTTTAAAATTGGGAATCGGCCTGGAAAACCTTCGCCGCGAAATAGATGCCGCGCTTGAAACCCAGCCGCGCCTTGTTTCGGGGTATTCCAATCTGGCCCAGCTTTATCTTTCTCCAGAATTGGTTAAAGTTTTGGACCAGGCCGCCAAAGTCGCCCACGTCCAGAAAGACGAATTTATTTCCTGCGAGCATTTGCTTTTGGCTATTTTAGAGGCTCCGTCGGAGGCGCAAAATATTTTAAAAAAATACGGCCTGCGACAGGAAAATGTTTTAAGGATTATGGCGCAGCTGCGGGGCTCGGCCCGGATAACCGACGAATCGCCGGAAACCAAATACCAGATTTTGGAAAAATACGCCATTAACCTGACTGAAAAAGCCAGAAAGGGGGAGCTTGACCCGGTTATCGACCGCGATGAAGAGCTGAGGCGATTGATTCAGATTTTAAGCCGCCGCACCAAGAATAATCCGGTTTTAATAGGCGAGCCGGGCGTCGGCAAAACCGCCATTGTTGAAGGGCTGGCCCAGAGGATTATCGAGGGCAGCGTTCCGGAGACCCTGAAAGACAAACAAGTCCTTTCTTTGGATTTGGGTTCGCTGATTGCCGGAACAAAATTCCGCGGTGAGTTCGAAGACCGCATGAAAGCGTTCATTAACGAAATAAAATCAAGCGGAAAATTTGTTTTATTTATAGACGAAATTCACACTTTAATCGGCGCCGGAGCGGCGGAGGGCGCGATTGACGCTTCGAATTTATTGAAGCCCGCTTTGGCGCGGGGCGAACTCCGCGCTATTGGCGCCACGACCATCAAGGAATACCAGCGTTACATCGAAAAAGACGCGGCCTTAGAGCGGCGTTTCCAGCCGGTTATGGTTAACGAGCCGAGCATCACCGACAGCATTACGATTTTGCGGGGGCTGAAGAAAAAATACGAAATTCACCACGGCATCAGGATAAGCGACGAAGCCATAGTGGCGGCGGTCAATCTTTCGGCGCGCTATATCACCGACCGTTTTCTGCCGGACAAAGCGGTTGACCTGATTGACGAGGCGGCGGCCAGCCGGCG
>JAVHRF010000031.1:0-10495 GCA_036171515.1 Minisyncoccota bacterium
AAGGATGCCGTGTTCATTGAACGCCCGACCAACCCCGCCTCCGAACACGGCGATATAAAAGAAAGCGAATTTGACGCCAAATACGCCAGCGATCTTGCTAACGGCATAGGCAATCTTCTCGAAAGAGTGGCGGCGATGATTATCGGCTATAAAAATTTGGAAGGAATTTTAAAATCCAAATCGCTGGATAAAAAATTAAAGGAGAAAATCGATTTGGCGGAAAAAGAATATTTTGAGTTTATGGACGGCCACAGGTTATTCGAGGCTTTAAGGGCGGTGATGCAGCTCGCGCGGGAAACCGACCAGTATATAAACTCGGAAAAACCATGGTCCTTGCCGGAAGGGGAAAGGAAGGAAGAAATTTTAAACACCCTGCTTTCGGTTGCCGAAATAATTACCGGCTATCTGGCGCCGTTTATGCCCGAAAAAATGGCAAGCGCCGCCGATTATTTCAAGAAAATAGAAAAAGGCGAGGCGATAAAAGCGGGCGAGAGGGAAAAGCTAAATCTTTTTCCCCGGCTGGGATAATTTATAAAATCAGAGCCGAATCCCGCCCGGACCTCCGATATTAATTCCTCCCATCGAGGGTGGCGCGATTTCCTGGAACGGAACGCCCAGGAAATTTGCCAGCTGGTTGGCGATGGCGATTTCCGTGCCTTGGCCTTCCATAATAACTGCCGGGCCGATGGACGTCGAAGAACTTTTTTGATGGTCGATGGGCAGCTCTTGGCCGTTTTTGAAAACTATAACCGACTGAGAAATAAGCACTTGACGCGGCATCGAAGCGCCCCGATTTCCCGGGGCGGCGGTATTTTCCATCCGCCATTGCTTTCTTGTTTCTATCCTGAGAATATCCGCGATTGCGTAAGCGGCGGTCGATCCTCCTATTAATCGTTTCTTTTGGCACGAAAGCTGGTCGCTCGTTTTATTGGCGTCGATAGTAATCGATGAACCGATAAAAATCACGGCAAAACCGATAATAATCATCGCTAAGGCTATCCAGGCGGTGGCCGGATTTGACGAGCGCAGATAATATCCGAGAATCGCCCCGCCGATAATAAAAATAACGCCGATAGCTATACCCGGAGCGTTGCTTTCGCTGATGACCAGCTCGTTCGTCGATTGGCTTGTGATTTTCATGATTTAATTATAAATAAATTTTAATCCCGCGGCAATTTACCCCCCCTGCCTATACCTGAGTGTTGCAGTTTGTCGTGGAAATGGTTTAATTATAATCAAAGGTCGGAAGAGATTTATAATAATTAAATAAATTACGAAAAAATGCATTATTATATCGACGTCTTAAAAAAATACGCAGTGTTCAGCGGCCGGGCGAGAAGGAAGGAGTATTGGATGTTTGTCTTATTTAATGTTATTTTTGCCGTTATCGCGTCAATACTTGACGGTTTACTGGGAACGACTATTAAGGGAGCGACTGGGACGTCATTCGGTTTCAGTTTTATTTACGTCTTATATATTTTAGCTGTCCTTATTCCGTCATTAGCAGTCGGAGTGAGAAGGCTTCATGATACCGGAAGAAGCGGCTGGATGATGCTGGTTGGTTTAATTCCTATAATCGGAGCGATTTGGCTGTTCGTTTTGATGGTTCTGGGCGGCAATCCGGGAGAAAATAAATACGGCCCGAATCCAAAACAAATACAAACCGCTTAAATTATCAAAAACCGCGCTTTACGAAAACACCCCCCTCTTTTTAGAATAGGCGGAGGTGTTTTATTTTTTATTACTATAAAAAATCCCCCTCGTTAAAGGGGGATTAGAAGTCCAGGGTGAAGTCGATATAGCTTCTGAAGCCTGGGTTTACGAACTGGAACTCCGGAGAAAATCCTTTCGTGGGTTTTACTTCGGTTCCGATGCCGATGCCGATGTTTCTGGATAGGCTGAACGAAGTTTCGAGCCCGCCTACGAATCCGTAGCCGAGGTTCTTGTAGGCCTCGACGTAAGGCGAAAGCTTTATCCTTTTGGTCAGCCTGATACCGCTGATTTTAACCGATAATCTTGCCAGGTTGCTGATGCCGTTAAATCCTTTTCCGATTCCGGCCTTCAGTTCGAGGGCCGGGTTTTTGGCGAAGAACGCCAACTGGTATTCGACGCCGTACGGAGTCAGGAGTCCCAGCGGCTCAAGCCAATAATCGGGCGTTTTCATTTCTTCTCCCGAAAGATAAGAAACGATGTTTGCGACGTCCGGAATAAGTCCCGCCGCCTGCCAGAGCCCTGCCGCCATCATATTGGCATACAGAGAATTTTCCTGCTCGGGATTCTGGGTAATGGATAAAACGTAATCTGCCGGGTCGTATCCCTGGTTCGCTTTATCGCTAAATCCGTTTGTTTCCGGGCTGCCGGTTGTAAACGAGTATTTGAACAGTTCGAAAGCGTTGACCATCCTTAAGACGCTTATGTCGATTGGCAGCTTTCCGCTTTTCAGGCTTTCCCTCGTTGCCAGTTCCGCCAAACCGGTCTGGAAATTTATTCCGGCTTCGTAAACAAGGGTCGGGCTATTTCCTTCCCGGTACCATTTTTCCACTACAGGATCGAAGTCACAGTTTGTTTCTCCGCTTAAAAAGTTAAAACCGACCGTAGCCGGAACGGGACAGGCGTTTGCGTGCCCTCCGAACTCATGGCCGACGATGCTGATAGGAACCGCCAATGCCAAATCTAGTCCGATTCTCGCCAGTTTATTACCTATTTTATTGACGGGAATCTGAAGCAGTTCATAAGCGGAAAAGATGTTTTCTTCGGTTGCCCATCCGACGTTATCGGATGTCAGCCGGAAATCGTAAGCTAAGCTTTTGCCGCTCGCGGCGAAAATAACGGAAATCAAAGCAATCGCAGATATAAGCTTTTTCATTTAATTCACCTCCTTTTTTAGTTTTTAAATTGCTAAACTTATATTCTAATAATAGCATTATTATTTAAGTTTGTCAATATTAACTATCGGATTAATATGGCTGGCAAAATGATTAGGATTTAACATTATTCATTGTTTTTATCTGCCGATTTTATAGCATTAAATAAATATGCATCGCGTTTTAAAAAGAACAATTGATATTTCGGGCGCGCTGGGCGGTCTTTTGCTTGTTGCTCCGCTTACCCCTTTTATTTATTTGGCTATTAAACTGGAAAGCCGCGGTTCGGCCTTGGTTAAGCTTGAAAGAGTGAGCGGCGGCAAGGTGGTAAAAGTTTATAAATTTCGTTCGATGGTTAATGGCGCGCGGCTCTTAAAAAAAGATTTGGAATGTTTAAATGAAAGAAAGGACGGCCCGTTTTTTAAAATTAAAAACGACCCGCGGCTCACCAAAACAGGAAAAGTTTTAAGAAAGTTCCGGCTGGACGAATTTCCCCAGCTGATTAACGTTTTAAAAGGGGAGCTCTCGCTTGTCGGGCCACGCCCGCATGAGCCGGAAGAAGTTGTTTTTTACCCGAAAGATTACAAACATTTGCTTTTTGCCAAATCCGGCGTGACGGGCTTAAGCCAAGTGAGCGGCGCTTCCGGGCTGCCGTTTCTGGAGGAATTGCGGCTGGACGACGAATACCAAAAAAACCAGTCGTTCAAGGCGGATCTGAAAATTATTCTCAAAACTTTAAAGATTATTTTTTCCGACCCTAACGCCGTTTAAAATGAGGATACTTATAGACGTCAGGCCGCTCGCGAAAGATTGGTATTCAGGGATAGCCAATTATACCCGTTCTTTAATCGATGAATTTTTGGCTGCCGATAACGGAAATAAATACCAGCTTTTTTATAACGGCTGGAAGAAAAATCCTTTGCCGGGCGCGTGGCTTAAAAACGAAAAAGCCGAGGTTATCGACTGGCGGCTGCCGAATAAACTGCTGGACTTAAGCGGTCGGATTTTAAGGGAGCCGAAAATAGACCGATTTTTTAATCCAGATTTGATTTTCAGTCCCCATTTCAACCTGCTGAACAAAAAAAGGACGCCGCGGGTTCTGACTGTCCACGACCTTTCTTTCGTCCGGCACAAGCAATTTTTCGCGCCCCAAAAGCGATTTTGGCATTGGCTACAGGACGCGCGTTTTCAGATTAAAAACGCCGACCGGCTAATCGCTATTTCCGAGTTTACCAAAGCCGATATAATGGATTATTTTAAAGTTCCGGCCGAAAAAATATCGGTTGTTTATTCCGGCATAGGCAATAACTTCAGGCGGCTTTCGGAGTTGAATGAAGATTTGAAGAAATTCAAAGAATCGTGGCGGCTCGGACGGCCTTTCATCCTTTATCTGGGCGCGCTGGAGCCGAGAAAAAACATAATTTCCCTGGTTCGCGTTTTTAATATTTTAAAAAAGGAGGATTTTTATAAGGACTGGCGGCTGGTTCTGGCGGGCGGCAGCCGCTGGCTGTCTGGCGGATTGGAACGGGAAATCAAAAATTCTCCCTACGCGGGCGATATTATGGTTTTGGAGAAAATAACCGAAGAAGATAAAATTCTTCTTTATAATTCGGCGAAGGTTTTTGTATATCCGTCTTTTTTCGAAGGCTTCGGTTTTCCGCCGCTTGAGGCGCAGGCTTGCGGCGTGCCGGTGGCGGCTTCAAACCGGACGTCGCTTCCGGAGATTTTGGGCGAATCCGCGTATTTGTTCGATCCCTGGCGGCTGGAAGACATTTATAAGGGCATAAAAATTTTGGCGCAAGATAGCGCGGCGAGGGAAAAAATGATTAAATTAGGCTTGGAGAATGCCGCTAAATTCTCCTGGCGAAAAACCGCCGGGGAAACGCTTAAGATTTTTTCGGAAATAATTTAATTTTTTTTATGAAAGTTCCTAAGAAAAATATTTCTTCTTTCCATGATATTAAGCCGCCAGGCGGACATAATAAGTCCGGCCAAAAATTTGACGCTTTAGCGAGAGAGTACGAGGCGAAAATTTCTTTGCTTCCGAAAGAGCCCAAATTAGGCCGAAAGACCGATAGAAAACCGAATAAAAAGCGGCTGAAAATAATTCTGGCGTCTCTTGTCGTCTTGGTGGCAGCGGCAATTTTCCTTTCCGTCGAATTCGTAAATGCCAAGAAAAATATCTTGGCGATAGCCGGCCAAAGCATCGAACAATTTAAAGCGGCGGTTGCCGATATTAAGCTCTTCAAGCCACGGGCGGCCCAGGAAAAAATCCAGAACGTCAATCAGAATCTGAACCAAATTTCCTCGACGCTTAACCAGCCGGGCATTCGCCAGGCGAAAGATATCCTGGGGGAGTTCATACCTTTGGTTAAATCGGCCGGACAGGCTTTCGGGGACGTCCAGCAGTTAACGCTGACGGCGCTGGATTTGAACAGCCGGTTTATCGATTTAACCAACCAGCTGCCGGATTTCGTTTTTAACCATCAGGGAGACAAACTGGTGGCGTCTCTGGAAGGGATTGACCAGGATTTAAAACAGGCCAATCAGGCCGCCGGCGACATTACCAATAACTCTGGCCAATTCGAAAATTATCTGCCTTTCCAATCGGGTTCCCTGATTTCCTGGCAGATGGATTCCAATCGTTTGGAAAAATTTATCTCGGTTTTGACGGGATGGCTCCAATCTCCGCTACCGAAGCATTTTTTGGTGTTTTTCGATAATAATTCGGAAATCAGGCCGGGCGGAGGATTCTTGGGAAGCTACGCCGATATTACGGTTTCCAGCAGCTCCATATCGAATATTGATGTTCGCGATATTTACGACCCTGATGGGCAGCTGTTTTTAAAAACCGTTCCGCCTCAGCCGCTCCAGCTTATAACCACGAATTGGGGCGCCCGCGACGCCAACTGGTTTTTAGATTTTTCGCAGTCGGCCGCCGAAACGATTAATTTTTTGGAATCTTCGAAAATGTACAGCGAAAAAATAATTAAATTCGACGGCGCCGTCGCCATCTCGCCGAAAGTTCTAAGTGACCTCCTGGCGCTGACCGGGCCGGTTAACTTGCCCGATTATAAACTGACCATCGACCAGAATAATTTTTTAAGCGAAATCCAGAAACAGGTCGAAGCCAGCCAGGATAAAATAAACGGCCATCCGAAAAAAATCCTGCAGGAATTAATGCCTTTGCTTTTAAGCAAGCTGTCCAATTTAAGCGGAGACCAAAAAACGGAACTAATCTCTTTGGCCCGAAATTGGGGGGGCAAAAAAGATTTGATGGTTTATTTCAAAAATCCAGATATGGAAAATTTTTTCGACTATTACGGTTTGAGCGGAAAAACGGCGGCCTTGCCCAATGTTTATAACGGCGATTATCTGGCGGTGGCTAACGCCAATATCGGCAGCGGCAAGACGGACATTTTTATGAAGCAAAACGTCGTGTTAAGCAGCCAGGTTAATTTGGACGGAACCGTCGATAACCATTTAGTCGTCAGCCGCGTCCATAAAGGAGGAAACCAGCCATATTGGTGGTATCGCGCCGCTAATTTGGATTATCTGGAAATATTTACGCCGCTAAGCTCCAAAATCCTGGCGGTTGCCGGAGGCTTCCTTAAAAAAATAACGGCACCCGTCAATTACGCCGCCAAAGGATACCAAAACGACCCGGCGGTTTCCCAAATTGATTCCACGACCATCCATTACCTGGAATTTCCTTCAATAGAACAATTCCAGGAAGGGGACAGGAATGTTTTCGCCACCTGGCTTCAGGCCAGCGCGGGCCAAACCGAAAAATTCACTCTTGATTACCAAAACAGCATAGCGCCCATCGCCGTCGGCGGCTCTTACCAGTTTATTTTCGATAAGCAATCCGGCTCCACTTCCACTTACGATTTCCAGATATCCGCGCCTTTAGGTTATGAGTGGTCGGAAATAAGCAGTCCGCTTTATGAATACCAAAGCAGCGACGCTGATGCCCGGCTGAGCGTCAATTTGACTTTGAAAAAGATTTAGATATTGACAGAATATTGATTATTTGATAGCGTATTTATAGTTAATCAAAGGTAAAAATTTGATTAAAATTTAAAAATAAAAAAGGAGAAAGAGAGTGCATGGCTTAACTCTGGTTATTCTGATTGTCTTAGTGGGTATTCCGTTATGGGCTTTAATAGGGAGATTTGTCTGGTGGTCTATTATCAAGTTTGATTTCATTTTAGACCCTTTCGGATACATCATCTCTCATAAAACCTTTACGAAGCTCTTTTGGCCGGGTGTCATAATTTTTAGCCTGATACTCTTAGTGATTCATATTGTGGTTTTGTATACCGTATTCGTAGAATGGTGCTGGAAAGGAAGTAAAGAAATACAGTAATTTAAATAGCGGCGCTTCGATTTTTATCGGGGCGCTTTCTTTTTTGTCTGCCGCGTCGTAGAATAGCTTTAACTTATGGAAATCAGGAATTTTGTCATTATCGCGCACGTCGACCACGGCAAATCGACTTTAGCCGACCGGCTTTTGGAAATCACCGGAACGATTCCGGCGCGGCAGATGAAACCGCAATATCTCGACCGTCTGGAACTCGAAAGGGAAAGGGGAATCACCATTAAAATGGCTCCCGTGCGTATGTTGTATACGCCGCAGATTAACGCGGACAGCGCGCGGACCGACGCGGAAAACGAACAAGGCAACGCGGAAAATTTATTATATGGAAATATTACTTATAAGATACGGGCGGCCGCTTTCGAAGTCAGGAAAAATTTGGGATTAGGTCATAAAGAAAGCGTCTATCATAACGCACTGGCGCAGGAGTTCGGAAAAACAGATTTAAAATTCGAAACCGAAAAAAACATCGGTGTTTTTTATGACGGCAAGAAGGTTGGCAGTTATCGGCCGGATTTTGTTATTGAAGATAAAATCATAGTTGAACTAAAAGCACTGCCGGAAATTGGCCGTCCGCAAACAGAACAGCTGTGGAGTTATTTAAAGGGCTCAGATTATAAATTAGCCCTTCTGATTAATTTTGGAAGCAAAGAATTGGATATTAAAAGAGTCATTTATGACACCGCCCGATTTCAGCGTAATTCTGCGTCTATTCCGCGCGAGTCGGCGCAAGTTGAGCGATACATGCTCAACTTGATTGACACTCCCGGCCATTCCGATTTCGCTTACGAAGTTTCCCGGGCGCTTTTGGCGGTCGAAGGGGCGATTCTCTTGGTCGACGTCAGCAAGGGAATCCAGGCGCAAACGCTTTCCAATTTCCGGCTTGCCAGGCAGGCCGGCTTAAAAATCATCGGCGCCGTCAATAAAATCGATTTATATCCTTTGCGGGCCGAAAAAACAAAAATCAGTTTAGCGAAACTTATCGGCGTCCAGCCGGAAGAAATTTACGCCGTTTCCGCCAAAACCGGAGACGGAGTAAAGGAGCTTCTTGAGGGCGTCGTCAGGCAGGTTCCGCCGCCGAAAGATTTGAAAACGGGAGGAGACGGCTCTCAGGCGCTTATTTTCGATTCTTTATATAACGACCACAAAGGCGTTCTGGCTTTCAGCCGGGTTTTCAGCGGCGAATTTTCAAACGACCAAAGCGCCGTTCTTTTGTCGTCCAAAAGAAAATTCAAAATAAAGGAAACCGGCTTTTTCACGCCTGATTTTAAGCCGGTGGAAAAATTAAGTGAAGGGGAAATAGGTTATCTGGCCACCGGCCTGAAAGAGCCCAACCTTATTAAAATCGGCGACACCATCGGCTCGCGCGAAGCGGAGCCGCTTATCGGCTTCAAAGAGCCGCAGCCCGTTATTTTTGTTTCTTTTTATCCGACCGAGCAGACCACTTTCGAAGACCTCGAGAACGGCTTCAAGCGGCTCAAGCTTAACGACGCCGCGCTTTCTTTCGAAAAAGATTCCAACGAGATTTTGGGCAAGGGGCTTAAAGTCGGTTTTTTAGGAGAACTTCATTTCGAGATAACTTCCGAGCGGCTCGAAAAAGAATTCAATCTGGAATTTTTGACGACTTTTCCGTCGGTTATTTACCGTGTCACCGACAAAAACGGCAGCCACTTCATCAAGCATCCGCAGAATTTTACCGGCGATTATTTCAAGATTTTTCAGCCGATGATTAAGCTGGAAATTTTGACGCCGACCGATTACCTGAACCAGATTTTGTCGCTGGCCAAGATTTTCCATTTGAATATTCTGGAGATAAAAAATTTCAGCGAGGATAATCTTTTGCTTATAGGCCGGATGCCGCTGGCCGAGCTCATTAAAGATTTCAGCGACCAACTCAAGTCCGTTTCCGCCGGCTACGCTTCTTTTAGTTATGATTTCGACGGCGAGGAGGCGGTTGATATAGGCAAGCTGGAAATTCTGGTGGCGAACGAGCCGCTGCCGGCTTTGACGCGTTTGGTTTTAAAAGACGAGGTTGAGCGGGAAGGGAGAATTTTAGTTGAAAGGCTTAAAGACCTTTTGCCGCAGCAACAATTCAGCCAGGCGCTCCAAGCCAAGGCGGAAGGAAAAATAATCGCCCGCGAGACAATACCGGCAATGCGCAAAGAGCTCGGCAATTTTGGCAAGAATGGCGGCGACCGTACCAGGAAAATGAAGCTCTGGAAAAAGCAGAAACGGGGAAAAGAAAAGCTTCAAAGCATGGCCAAAGTTAAAATCTCCGCCGAAATTTTCCGGGAACTTTTAAAAAAATAAAAAAGCTCTCTATTTTTAGAGGGCTTAAAAATTTAAGTTTACTGTTTCTTTCCGCAACGGCTACAGATTTTCTGGCCTACGGAGAGGATTTCTCCGCAGCCGCATCTCGGCAGTTCTATTTTCTTATAATCATCCCTGAGCGGCTGGGTGTGTATTCCGCATTCGCCGCAGGTATCGGGCGTGCCCTTCCATCTTCCGGCTCTTTCTGTTTCGGATTCGTCCTCTTCGGGGAAGGAGCAAAATTTACATCCCAAACTTCTGTATCCTTTTTCGTATATCGGATTTACCGGAACTTTGTTAAGGGCAAGATATCTCCAGACGTCCAGCTCCGTGAAATCGAGGATAGGATTGATTTTTACCAGTCCGTTTTTTCCTCCACCGGTTCGAAATTCGCCCTGGTAATGCCTTCAGTTCTGCGCACGCCGGAAATCCAGGCGTCGTATTTCGCGAGAGCCTCTTTGGTTTTTTCCACTTTCGGCTTGCCGCAGCACTTTTCTCCGGCTATCTGCTCGAAAATATATTCCTTATATCGCAATTCGTATTGCTCCGCGACTTTTTTGGATGAAGGCCGCGCTTTTAAGCCTTAAAAGGGAAAAACTTTTGCTGAATTATTTTCATTAATTCGCTGAATTGCATCCAGACTAACGACCAAATCCAGACAAAAATTATCAAGGACAGCGAAATAGGCGTCATTCCGAATCCGATAAAAGCTATGAAGCTTACCAATAATTGGGTTGAAAAAGTGGCCGCTATCACTTGCCAGCTGGGCAGATATTTATACCATCTTTCTTTGGCTGATGCTTTAATTTTATCACGAAATTATTTTTTGTATTTTCCGGCCCGGTTCTCCCGAGCGGCATTATTCGACAAGCTTTTCGTTTTTCGTTAAAATTTCTATAAATGGCGCGGGTTATCGCAATTTTTAATCAAAAAGGCGGAGTGG
>JAVHRF010000031.1:10505-20741 GCA_036171515.1 Minisyncoccota bacterium
TCTAGCACCGCGATGACCGTCATATCGCCGCGTGCGGCAATGTCCATACCCACGGCCGGCCGCAAGACTCTTTTAGTGGATTTCGACCCTCAGGCCAACGCTAGTTCGGCTTTGGGCGGCAAGCCGCTTGAAACGACTTACAGCATTTATCACGGAATTTTGGGGCTGGCTTCAACGGAACTCATCAGAAAATCGCCGGTCGAAAATTTCCATTTCATCCCTTCGGCGCCGCATCTGGCGGGCGCGCTCGTCGAGTTGGTCAGTCTTCCCAATAGGGAATATTTTTTGCGCCAGTTTCTCAATCAGCTTCGCCATTTTTACGACTATATTTTAATAGACTTGCCGCCGAGCCTGAACCTTTTGACGGTTAATGGCCTTATGGCGGCCGACGAAGTTTTGATTCCGGTGCAGGCGGAGTATTACAGCCTCGAGGGGCTGGGGCAGCTTCTGGAGAGCATCAATTTAATCCAGAATAATTTAAACCACCGGCTGAAAATAACCGGCGCTTTTCTGACGATGTACGACAGGCGGGAACGCCTGAACCGCGACGTCGCCAAAAATCTCCGCCGTTATTCTCCTTTTATGGTTTTGGAAACGGAAATTCCCAGAAATGTTTCGCTGGCCGAAGCGCCGAGCTTTTCAAAACCGGTTATTCTTTACGACCCCGAATCTTCGGGCGCGCGCGCTTACGAAAAACTGGCCCGTGAAATAATCAATCAGGAAAAAAACGAAAAACCGACCGCTTTGAATTATGGGTTCGGAAATTTTAATATATAATAATGCCGCTTGGAAAAGGTTTGGAATCATTAATACCGCCCAACAGCTTCAATCCCCAGAACAGGGACGGCGTTTCCGCCCAGAATATCCCTGCTTACAAAGTCGAAATCGATTATGCCGAAGAGAAAATTTCCGTTCCGGAAACGCAACTGCCGGTTGTTCCCGAAATTCCCGAAAGCGAAGCTGTCTCTCAAGGCAAAGTTTCCCGCGAGCCGAGAACCGATTATGTTTTTCAAATTGAAGTTGAAAAAATCAGGCCCAATCCGGAACAGCCGCGCAAAGAATTCGACGAGGAAAGATTAAGGGATTTGGCGGCTTCCATCAGGGAGTTCGGAATAATCCAGCCTCTGGTTGTCTCGAAAATAGAAATTGAAACTCCGAACGGCCAGGATGTCTTTTACCAGCTGATTGCCGGCCACCGGCGGCTTTTGGCTTCCAAAATCGCCGGCTTGGAACGCGTTCCGGCAATCGTCAAAAACGTTGATTTAAAAAAGGAGCAGCTTGAGCTGGCGGTCATCGAAAATATCCAGCGGGAAAATCTTAATCCGATTGAAATCGCCCGCGCTTATTCGCGCTTAAGCGACGAATTCGGCCTGACGCAAAGGGAAATCGGTTCCCGTTTGGGGAAGAGCCGCGAAGTGGTGGCCAACGCTCTCCGACTATTATCTCTGCCTTCGAAAATCCAGGACGCCGTCGGCCATGGCCAATTAACCGAAAGCCACGCGCGCCTTTTGATGTCGATAGCCGAACCGGCCGCCCAAGACGCTTTATTCGAAGAAATTTTAAAAAATAATTTGTCAGTTCAGGAATTAAAAATGCGGGTCAACCAGAGGAAAGAAAAAAATCCGGCCGCCAAGCCCGCGCAAGGCTTGTCTCCCGAAATAATAATGGCGGAAAAAGAATTAAGCTCGCGGCTCCAGACTCCGGTTTCCATCCAGACCGGCGATAAAGGCGGAAAAATCACCATCCATTTTTATTCTCCCGAAGAGCTTAACCAGATTTTAAATTCAATCAATAATAATCCTCATGATTAGCAAACAATCGGAAAAAATAGCTAATTTGCTTGAGCGGGGAGTCGAAGAAATTATCGACAAAGAACATCTGCTTCAGGCTTTGAAGTCCGGCAAAAAGCTGCGGATTAAAATGGGAATCGACCCGACCAGGCCCGACATTCATCTGGGCCACACTGTCGCTTTAAGGAAATTAAGGCAATTTCAGGATTTAGGGCATAAGGCTATCCTTATTATCGGAGATTTTACCGCTCAAATAGGCGACCCTTCCGGCCAGTCGGCCGAGCGGAAACCTCTCTCCGAAAAAGAAGTCAAAAGCAACCTCAAGGGCTATCTCCAGCAAGCCGGCAAAGTTATCGACATCAAAAAGGCCGAGATTCATTACAACAGCCAGTGGTTCAAAAAAGAAGGGTTAATGGCGATGCTGACGATGGCTCGGGCGGCGACTTTTCAGCAAGTTATTAAAAGAGAAGATTTTCAAAAGCGCCTGGAGGCGAACAAAGATATAAGCGTCCTTGAAATTTTATACCCGCTCTTGCAGGGTTATGATTCCGTGCGGGTCAAGGCGGATGTTGAAATCGGCGGCACTGACCAAAAATTCAATCTGCTGATGGGCCGGCGGGTACAGCGTTATTTCGGCCAGCCGGAACAGGATATTATCACTGTTCCGATTCTCGAAGGAATGGACGGCGTCCGCAAAATGAGCAAAAGCTACGGGAACTATATCGGCTTGGAAGAAAATCCCGAAATGATGTTCGGCAAATTAATGTCGGTTCCCGACAACCTGATTGAAAAATATTTTACTTTGCTGACTGGCGTGGAACCGGAAAAAGACGCCAGCCCTTACGAGAATAAAAAATTATTAGCCTGGACAATCGTGCTTTTATACCACGGCGAAAAAGCGGCCGAAAAAGCCAGGGAAAATTTCATCAGGACTTTTTCCAAAAAAGAAACTCCGGAAGAAATTCAGCCGGCAAAACTGGCTAAACATGAAATGTCCGCCGTCGATTTAGTCGTCAGTCTTAAAATGGCAAAAAGCAAAAACGAAGCCAAGCGGCTGATTGAGCAGGGAGGATTGAAAATCGACAATCAAATCATCAAAGACCCCTTAAGGATTTTAAATTTAACCGGCGGAGAAATCGTCAAAGTTGGAAAATACCATTTCTTTAAAATTTCTTAGATGGTAAAAAATGTTGTTTTAATAATTCTCGACGGCTGGGGGATAGGCAGGCGCGACCAGACCAATCCCATTTACGTGGTTCAGCCGCCCACCTTCAAAATGCTGGAAGAAAATTATCCCGTAACGAGCCTGCAGGCGTCGGGAATAAGCGTGGGGTTAAACTGGGGCGAGACGGGAAACAGCGAGGTCGGCCACTTAACGATGGGAGCCGGTAAAGTGCTTTACCAGCATTTTCCCAGAATCACGATGGCCATCCGCGACGGCTCTTTTTTCGAAAATTCGGTTTTAAAAGAAGCGTTTAAACACGCCAAAGAAAACAACTCCAGCGTTAATTTCGTCGGGCTTTTAAGCGACGCCGACACCCACGCCTCGATAGAGCATTTAAAAGCGCTCATAAAAATGGCGGGCAAAGAAGGCGTTTCCAAAATAAAACTTCAGCTTTTCGCCGACGGCGTGGATAACGAGCCCCGTTCCATCAAAAAAATGCTGGAAAGACTGCCGCTCGAAAATTTATCGACTCTTATCGGCCGCTATTACGCGATGGACAAGGAAGGCCGCTGGCAGCTGACCGAAAACGCTTACCGGCTTTTAACGGGCCAAACTCCGGAAGTTAATGACAATCCCGAAGCGGTTGTCGACAAAGCTTACCAGAAAAATTTTAACGACAACTACATTTCGCCGGCGAGATTCGCGGGAAAAAAGGGGATCGAAGAAAACGATTCGGTTATATTTTTCAACTACCGCGAAGACAGCATCCGCCAGCTGGCGGAGTCGTTCATCAAGCCGGATTTCGACAAGTTCCCGCGCGTTGAATTGAAAAACGTTTATCTGGCGACATTCACTAAATACCGAAGCGATTTCGGCGTTCAGGTGGCTTTTCCGGCCGACGAAGTTAAAAATCCTCTTGGAAAAGTTTTGGCCGATAACGGCAAAACCCAGATGCGCCTGGCGGAATCCGTGAAATACGCCCACGTCACTTATTTTTTCAACGGCTACCGCGAACCTCCTTTCACCAACGAATACAGGGTTTTGATTCCTTCAATTCAGCTGACCCATCCCGACGACCAGCCCGAAATGCGTTCGGGGGAAATCACGGCGCGGCTTATCCAGGCAATCGAAAATCGGACATTCGATTTTATTCTGGTCAATTACGCCAATCCCGACATTATCGGCCACACCGCCAATTACGATGCCTGCAAAAAAGTGGTTTCGATTATCGATAAAGATATTGACAGCATTATTAAAACCGCCTTAAATCAGAAGGACACCGCGGTTTTGATAACTTCCGACCACGGCAATCTGGAGGAAAAAATAGATTATAAAACCGGCCTTCCGTCGAGCAGCCACGAGCCCAACCCCGTTCCTTTTTACGTAATAAACGGCGAATTCAAGGGCCGGAAATTCAGCAACTACCGCGACTTAGGAAACGAAACGGTCGGCATTCTGGCCGACGTGGCGCCGACGGTTTTGGAGCTTTTAGGTTTGCCGGTTCCGAAAGAAATGACCGGCCAGAGCATTTTAAAAAATCTGATTTAATAATTCGCGCGCTTAGCTCAGTGGCAGAGCACTTCCTTTACACGGAAGGGGTCGTGGGTTCGAATCCTACAGCGCGCACAAAAGAACAAAAAAAGTGGACGGGCAAGCCGAGAAGGCCGCTGGCCTGCCCCGTATAATCGCGCAGAGATTTATTCGGGGTTCGATCCCAGCATTGCCCACTGCCCAAGTTTGGCGGGGTGAAGCAGGGCGTCTCGCCTGCCTGCCGGCAGGCAGGTTTACACCGAGGAGGTCGCAGGTTCAAATCCTGCGCCGCCCATTTTAGACGGGACACCGAGAATCCCCTCAGCGTGCGCAAATAAAAATGCCCCCGCTTAATATTAAAGCGGGGGCGAAATATTTTTTCAGGTAATTGACCTGAACAGTCCGTTTTCGGCGGCGATAACCAGTATAGATGGGGCTTCGATAGTGCAGGGAGCGAGGAGCAGACGCCATTTTAGGCCGGGCTCTTTTTTAAGCCGGAGCTTTAAGCAATAATCGCGCGTCCATTTGTCTTCCACGAAAGACATTATCGCCTGCAGCATCCCGTAACTGAACAACCTCTCCTTATAAACCGGCCCTTTCTGGTATTCGTCCCAGGACGCGTAGAACCTGGCGACAATCCAGGGCCTTGCTAATACCGCCAGTTTGGCCAGTATCGCGTAGACCAGCTTGTTTACCGACACGATTATCACGGCGCGGTAATACATCGCTTTCGTCCTTTTTATGATTTTCATCCTTATCCTCCTCTTCTGCCTTTGGCAGGATTTTTTTTGATTTTTAAAATAGCTAAGCTACTATTTAAAATATAAGTAAAAATTATTGTTTTGTCAAGCCGTCGTGGTAGAGCCGCCAATCTCCCGATACGCAAATTTATAGGTTAAAATAAAGAAGTAGAGTAATGCTGATTAGTGATTTATATGAGATTAGTATTTAATAAAAAACTTACGGAAAATTACAAAAGCGCTTCTCAAAAAGCGCGTGTTTTAACTGAGCATTGGGTAGCCGAATCAATTTTTTGTCCTAATTGCGGGCGGCTAAATATTGATAAATATCCGAACGGCAAACCTGTCGCCGATTTTTATTGTTCTTATTGTTGTGAGGATTACGAACTTAAAAGCAAACATGATTCATTTGGCTCAAAAATTGTCGACGGCGCGTATCGGACGATGATTGAGCGATTACAGAGCAGCAACAATCCTAATTTTTTCTTATTGAATTACGATTCAATAAAGCTAGAAGTTATAAACTTTTTTGTTATTCCAAAGCATTTTTTCATTCCTGAAATAATCGAAAAACGTAAACCTCTATCACCGACCGCAGAGCGTGCCGAATGGGTTGGATGCAATATTATCCTTAAGGATATTCCTCAAACTGGTAAAATATTTTTTGTTCGCGATAAGCAAATCGAACCGAAGGAAAGAGTGTTGGCCGATTGGAAGAAGACTCTGTTCCTGAGAGATGAAAAAGAAATTTCGGCGAAAGGCTGGTTGCTTGATGTTATGCGAAGTATCGATAAACTTGGAAAAAAAGAATTTACGCTCGACGATGTCTATGTATTTGAAAGAGAATTAAGTTTGCTTCATCCGGAGAACAAACACATAAAAGATAAAATTCGCCAACAGCTTCAATTTTTACGAGATAAAGGTTATTTGGATTTTATATCTCGCGGTTATTATCGGATTGTATAAATTATGAAGCCCGAAAACATTAAAAATCAATACGACAAAATTTATTCCTATTTTAAAACCACCATCGAGCCGTTCGATTTATTGGAATGGGACGGAAAATTATTAAATGTTTGGAGTAGTAATAAAATTATTGAAGTTTACAAACATAGAGATTTGGCGGTTATTTTGAAATAAAGATTATGAAATATCTGATTTTTTCTGACGAAAGTGGCAGCTGGAATGAAGGAAGGTATTATATTCGCTCATGGGTGAAAATTACTCCGGAGAACTATAATTTATTAAGAAAAGAAATAATTTTTGCGAAACACGAAACAGGGATAAAAGAATTAAAATGGAAAAATTTTAAAAAAAATTATGAGAAATTAAAAAATATTTTCAATGTCGATTTTGAGATTTTTATAACTATATCGAAACCCGACCACTTTAAATCAAGAAAGTATAATATTATTGATGCTATTGAAAAAATGTCAGCATCTACTGGCACTCAAGAGTTAACTGAGAAAATTAAAAATAAAATAGTGAATTCGGTAAAAAATGAACTATTCTTTAATTATTTTGAAAAAACCCATATTAAAAATTCTAAGGATGCTTTCGTCGCTAATGAAAATTCGGAGGAATATGAGTATATTATTGATACGCCGCAATATTTAGATAGAGAATGGGAGGAGATAGCAAGAGAATGCGGCATAAAACAAATTAGTATTGAGAAATCATCGGCCAATGTTCCGGGCGTTGAATTAGCAGATGTGATAAGTGGGTGTATTATGGATTTATTAGAAAGTAAAGAAGAAAGCGGAGCGATTTATAATGAATGTATAAAAAAGAAAATGTTAGATATGACTTCAATAAAATTTCCAAATCCGAACCTTGTTTTTTATCAAGATTTTACTACCGACGATAAAGATAAGATAAATATTTTTAGATGATACGCTTGGAAAATTTGAAATTTTCCTTATTTCCTTCCTTTTGCTATAATAAAAACATGAAATGGATTGGCTATATTTTGCTGATGATAATCGTCAACGCCCTGGTTCTGATAGTGGCGGCGAATTATGTTCCCGGGTTTTATTTGAATCCCAGCTTAAAATTGGTTTTTGGTGCCGCTTTACTCCTTACGATTATCAATATTTTCGTCCGGCCCGTTCTTAAACTGGTTTTAAGCCCGGTTATCTTTTTGACTCTCGGGCTGGGAATGGTTCTGGTCAACGGGTTGGTAATTTATTTGCTTGACATTTTAAGCCCGAACATTAAGATAGAAGGACTAATACCTTTAATTTACGTTACCCTTATTTTCAGCGTCGTTAATTTTATTTTTCACCTAGCCACCAAAAAATCATGATTACAATCATCCAATCAGTCATCGCCATTGTTTTAATCGTCTTGATACTGCTTCAGGAACGCTCGAGCGGCCTTTCGGGGATTTTCGGCGGCGAGGGCGGAGGTTTTTACCAGACCCGCCGGGGAATGGAAAAAATTATTTTCTATCTGACGATAGCCTTAATTGTTCTTTTGCTGGCTATTTCTATTTATCAACTTGTTGTCTAAATTTCTCAAAATAATACATTCTTTAAGCAGAAAAGAGCTCATTATTTTTATCGCGGCGGCGGCTCTTGCGATTTTGAGCGTCATGGGAATAGCGGCGGTTTATCTGGCTAAATCGGCCAAGCTGGCGCCGGTTGCCGGCGGCGATTTCGTGGAGGGGATAGTCGGCCAGCCGGTCGACATTAATCCGGTAACGGCCAAAAGCGACGCCGACCAGGCTTTGGTCCGGCTGGTTTTTAGCAATCTTTCTTCTTTGTCGGCAAGCATCGAGCCCGACGCCAACAATCAAATCTGGACGGTCCGGCTTAAGGATAATTTATTCTGGCAGGACGGCCAAAAGCTGACCAGCGACGATGTTATTTTTACGATTCAGGAAATCCAGGACCCCGACAGCAACTCGCCGCTTTTTTCCAGCTGGCAGGGCATTACCGCCAACCGCTTGAGCGAGTTGGAAATCCAGTTTGTTTTAAGCAGCCCGTATGTTTTTTTCGGCAATAACTTAAAAGGCCTTTATATTTTGCCGAAGCACCTTTACGCCGACGTGCCGGTGGCCAACTGGCGGCTTTCCGATTACAATTTGCGCCCCATCGGAAGCGGCCCGTATAAGTTCGTCAATTTCGACAAGCAGCCGATAGGCTTTATCAACGATTATTATCTGGCCGCCAGCGATAATTATTCCGGCAGCGAGTCGCTCATCCAGAATTTCGATTTTAGGTTTTTCGCCAACCAAAGCGATTTGATTAAAGATTTCAACGCCGGAAAAATCGACGGCATCGGCGGGATTCAGGTAGGGGATTTGCAGTCGATTAAGCGGTCTTACCAGCTGATTGATTCCAGCCTGCCGAGCTACTATGCGGTTTTCTTCAACCAAAATATAAATTTGGCGCTCAAGGAAGCGGATGTCCGCCAGGCTCTTAATATGACGGTTGACCGCGGCGATATTATCAACCAGGTTTTTTCCGGTCGAGCTACTCCGGTATTAGGGCCGTTGCCGCCTTTTGTTCCCGGCTATGACCAATCCTTAACCACGTCAACGCCGGCTTATAACGCCAGTTCTTCAGCCGCCGCTTCGGCTCTTCTCGATGCCAACGGCTGGAAATTAAATTCCGACGGCTACCGCGAAAAAATGATTAAAGGCTCGAAAGTTGGCCTGGAGTTTAATATGATTGTTCCCAATAATGACTTTCTCCTGAAAACGGCCGATATCCTGAAAAGCGAATGGCAGGCCATCGGCGCCCAGCTGAATATCATTCCGCTCTCTTCCGACGATGTCCAGCAGGCCATAAAATACCGTAATTACCAGATGCTTCTTTTCGGAAACATCTTAAATCCCGTCAATGACCTTTATTCGTTCTGGGATTCTTCGGAGTCGAATTACCCGGGTTTGAATCTGTCTCTTTACAGCAATTCTTTCGTGGACGGCCTGATAGACAAAATCCGCCGCGAACCCGACCCGGCAAAGAGGCAGGTGTTGTTAAATTCCCTTCAGGAATCAATAGTTTCCGACGCGCCGGCCGTCTTTCTGTATTCTCCGGATTATCTTTATGCCGCCAATAAGGATTTGGGCGGTTTCCAAAACGGCTACTTGGACCAGCCGCTTAGCCGCTTCGACAGCGTCTCAAGCTGGTTCGTTAAAAAAGCGATTGTCATTAAAAATGGCCAATAAATTTACCTCGTTAGAGATTTAAACAATTAAAATATTATGCTTAAGGTTAGATCCGTCAAAAATAATAAAATAATTAAATCAAATCGGCGCCGCTTAGAATCTCTTTCGGGGTTCGCTCAATTCAGGAAAGATATTTTAAGCTTCAATAAACAGCTCGGCTTAAACGGCGTCGATTTTTACAATCTCCGTAATTTAAAAAAAGCCAAGTTCGACGCTTTGGTGGTTGCCGGCATGGGCGGCTCGGGGCTGGTGGGAGATGTTTTAAAATCGGTTCAGGAAGACATTAATCTTAACGTTCCGGTTATTTTATGGAAAGATTACGGATTGCCTGAAATCCACCATAAAAATCCTTTCTATTTGTTTGTTTCTTTTTCCGGAAATACCGAAGAAACCCTTTCGGGATTAAGTGGGGCGGCTAAAAAAGGCAGCGTCGCGATTATTGCCGGAGGAGGCGAGCTCGAAAGGCGGGGCAGGGCGCTGAAGTTGCCGATGGCGGTTTTTAATCAGGGCAGCTTGACACCGCGCCAATCCAGCGGTAAAATGTCTTATATAAGTTTTAAACTCCTCAAATTGGCGTTTCCGGCGTTGAAAGTTCCGGCCTACTCTTTAAAATCGCCAGGAGCATTCGAGGGTTTAGGGCGTAAAATCGCCGCGCAAATTAAAAATAAAACAGTTCTTGTTTATACGGATATTAAAAACCAGGGCCTCGGCTATATTTTAAAAATCAAACTTAACGAAACCGCCAAAGTAAAATCTTTCCAGAATATTTTGCCGGAAATGTCGCATAACGAAATAAACAGCTTCGAGAAAAATAATTCTGGAGTAGCGGCCGTATTT